>NZ_JAIWNX010000244.1 GCF_020217185.1 Asticcacaulis sp. | reverse complement strand
GGGATTGCCTGTACGTGGATATGCTGGCGCTTCATGCACAACCGCGAAACCCCGACCGTAGCGCGCAAGCTGAACATGGTGTCCTTCTCGCTTCTGGTCTTCTGGGTCGGGACGCTGCAACTGGTGCTCGATACCGGTAAGGACGCCGACTGGTTCAATTCGGCTCATATCGTCATCCTGTCGCTGCTGGCCCTGATCGGGTTTGTGGCCTGGCTGATTTGGGAACTGAACGAAAAGAACCCGGTGGTCGATCTGTCGCTGTTCAAAAGCCGCAACTTCGCGTTTGGCGTTATCGCGCTGTGCGCCGCCTATGCGGTCTTCTTCGGCAACAATCTGCTGATGCCACTGTGGCTGCAAACCAATATGGGCTATGTAGCGACCTGGGCCGGTCTGGCGGCCGCGCCGTCGGGGGTGGTGGCCGTCTTCCTGACGCCGTTTGTGGCCAAGATTTCCAACCGCATCGACGCGCGCATCATGGCGACCATCTCGCTGCTGCTGTTTGCCCTGTCCTTCTATATGCGCTCGCTCTATTCGCCGGATATCGACTTCGGCCACCTGATCCTGCCGATGTTCGTGATGGGGGCGGCGATGAGCGCCTTCTTCACCTCGATGATCACCGTGTCGTTCCGTGATGTTGCCCCGCATCAGATGCCGGCTGCGTCGGGGCTGTCGAACTTTGCCCGCATCACGGCAGGCTCGTTCGCGGCCTCGCTGACCACCACCTTGTGGGACAATTACGAAACCCACGCCCTGAACAATATCTCAGGTGCGATGGCGGGCGGTTCGGGCGGCGGCAATTCCGGTGGGGGCGGTGGCGTCGATCAGGTCGTGTACCAGATGATGCAGATGGGCCTGTCTCAGGCGCAGGCCGTCGCCGCCATCACGCGGCAAGTCAGTCAGCAGGCCTATCTGCTGGCCACGGTCGATATCTTCCGCATCTCGTCCATCATCATCGTGTGCCTGATCCCGCTGATCTGGCTGAGCCGCAAGGCGATGGCCAACGGACAGGTCCACGCGGCGGACTGATCCTCACGCAGGCTGAAACCACAAAGGGCTGCCGGAGATTTCCGGCAGCTCTTTTCCTGTCTTTGGGGCACACGGCAAGGTCAGCGAAACCATCTCTACTAAAGCCGCTCAAGCTGCTATTGAGGCGGTGGCCAAGGTGGGCAGGCGCGCCCGGCAAGGGCTAAAAATCCAGATATTTAGTCCCCTTAGGCGGGCGTCTGACATGGCGGGCTGGCTCTATGTCGGCCGCCTTAACTTTGACGAAGACAAAATCTGCCGTCCGGCAATGAACAGGCCCGGCAGTACGCCGATGACCGACAAAAAGACAGGCAGGGCCGGCAAGGTCAGTACAGACCCCAGCAGCGGCGTCAGGAAAACGCTGCCCCCAAGTATGGCCATAGCGACCATCAGATAGAGGGCCATCTGTTTGCGGAAACGGCGGCGCTCGACGGCTTCGAGAACGCGCAGTTCGAAGGCCATATCGCGGGCGGGTACGTTCGTGGGGGCGAACATCAGACGCAATGGATCGCTCATGGCTCTACTCCCAGAAGTTCACACAGTCGGGCACGCCCACGCTGACTATGCGATTTTACTGTGCCAAGGGGAAGCCCCAGAATCCGGGCGGCTTCGGCGTGGCTGTAGTCTTCGGCTACGCACAGCGAAATGACCGCCCGCATATCGAGCGGCAGGGACTGCATGGCTTTGTCGAGGCTCAGGCGTGTTTCGTGCGTGGGCGTTTCCGCTTCGCTACGCAGCGACAGCCACGCCCCGTCGCGGCTTTCGGCACGTCGGACCCGGCGGCGGTCATTCTGCGCCTTTTTCCACGCGATGCCGCAGACAAAGGTGCGAAACGACACGCCGGGCTTCAGGCGGTCGATCTGCTCCCAGGCGGTGACGAAGGCCTCCTGCGCCAGATCATCGGCGTCGGCAGGATTGGCGGCCAGCCGTCGCAGAAACTGCCGCACCGCCTGCTGGTGCGCGGCTACCAGAGATGCGAAGGCCGCCTCTGATCCGTCGCGTGCCTGGGCGTTGCGGGTCGGGTTCACGCCTAGTCTTTCCGCATCAGCTTGGCGATCAGAATGATGAGCGACACGAGAGCGGCAGGGGCAAAGCCCAGCCCCAGCGCGAAATAGACGTCGCTGCCCTGCTTCCAGCCGACATAGCCAAAGGCCAGGGCGAAGGCCGAGAAGATGCAGACCATGGACACCAGACCGCTATTGGCGTTCTGGCCCGTTTTATCCATGCCATCGTCACCGTTTAAGCCTTCGAGCAGGGCCGCCGGTGGCTCCTTGCCCTGTTCGAGGTACTGACGGATCAGGCCGATGCGGTCCTGTCGGGACTTGTGGTTCATGTACATGGCGTAAATACCCATACCCATGCCAAAAAAGGGGAAAAGCAGCCACCAGTATTGCGCAAAAAGGGTGTCCATCCGTAGTCTCCGGTTGCGTTGATACCCCTGAGGCGAAGGCCCGCAGGGTAAGGCAGGGCAGGGCGTGAATGTTGGCATCGACATCCTGCCTTGTCTCTTAATGTTCGCCGCTGGGGTGGATGGATGCAGGACGGTCAAGATTTTCCCACAGCTTAATACCAACGGCCGAAGATGCTGACCGCATCCGGCCGTTGAAGACACGAGACTGTCTCATATGTATCAGCGACATGAGACAGTCTCGAAAGGAATACCAAGGGTCATTTTCAATGACTCTTGGTATAAGCCAAATCCCCTGCGTATCGAATGTTTATGCGCGCGGGCGTATCCTGAGAGGGCCGCAAAAGGTCGTTGATCCAGATCCACCTGCAACGGTCACACTGCGGCCCGAAGGCCCTGGTCTCTCTACGGGGCCTTCGTGCTTTTGCCAGCGTCTCCCTATCGCCCCTTTATACGCTTCGGCCTAGTCTGCCCTTATCGCATCGGGCGGCGGGCACAGCCTTTCTGACCGTTGGGGTATGAAGGCTCCGGGGAGAGAGACCGGAGCCTTTTTCTGTGCCGGTTCTCCTGTAAATTCGCCGTTCTGATGGCTTGTCAGCCGTCGCAAAGCGTCTCACTATGCCGTGCATTCCAGCATACACAGAGGATGTCATGGCGTTTCGGGACCTGTCCGGCGCGGTCGATTTCGCCCACCTTGAGGCCTACACACTGAACGATGCGACGGTGATCGAGGAGGTGCTGCGTTTGTTTCAGCAGCAGGCCGACCTGTGGGCGCCGCTGCTCGATGTCGGCCATCCCGGCTGGCGCGACGCCGCCCATACGCTGAAAGGGGCAGCGGCCGGGATCGGGGCCAATGCCCTGTCGGCGGCCGCCGAAGCGGCAGAGCGAGGGGATGAGGGCGGGGCGCAGGGACGTCTGGAAAAGGTCCGCGATGCGCTCGATGCCGCCCTGATGGATGTGGCGGCCTATCTGCATGGACTGGAGCTAAACCGTCTCAAGAGCTGAAATCGCTTGTCGGGGCAGGTCGTGGCCGCTAAATGCGCCACAAAACCCTGAAAGGCCCCCACAATGAGCGATGAACTCCATATCCTGTGCACGGACCGCGACGGCGTGCAGCACACCCTGCCGGCGATCGAGGGTTGGCGCATTATGGAGATCATCCGTGACAACGGCCTGCCGATCAAGGCCGAATGCGGCGGCGCGCTGGAATGCGCCACCTGCCACGTCTATGTCGGCGCGGACTGGCTGCCCAAACTGATCGAAAAGTCGGATGAGGAAGAGGAAAAGCTGGACGAAGCCTTCCTCGTGAAGCGCAATTCGCGCCTGTCGTGCCAGATCCTGATGCGCGACGATCTCAATGGCCTTGAGGTCACGCTGGCGCCGGAGGGATAACGCTGGTCGGCTAAGCGATGCTAGTGTCCTGAATCTGAAATTCACATGTGCTTGATATCGTCCACTGGTGAATTTCAGATTCAACAGGACACTAGCAAATTATTGTATCTAGTATCGTTTTTTGAATTTGAAGTTCGCCCGGCTCTCGATATCAGAATGAAGCGAGCTTCAAATTCACGATACTAGCATTGGCGGGGCAAATCGGCTATGCGAACAGGGTAAATGACCCGTCCTCAAAGGTGCGCCACATGCGTAAGACCCTTCGTTCGCTGCTGATCACCGGCGTGGCCCTGCTTTCGGCCAGTTCCGCCCTTGCCTGGGGCCCGACCGGCCACCGCATCGTCGGCGAAGAGGCGGCGCGCGCGCTCCCGGCCTATATGCCGGAGTTTGTGCGCAGCGCTCAGGGTGTCGGCGATATCGGCTTCTATTCCAACGAACCCGACGCCTGGAAAGGCGCGGGCAAGGTGCACGATTTCGAGCGCGATTCCGCGCACTTCATCGACCTGGATGACGAAGGCAAGACTCTGGCGGGCGTGCGTCTTCAGGAGGTGCCGCAGTCGCGTTCGGACTTCGACGCCTTGCTGCGCTCGAAGAACGTCATGCCGTGGAAGTCGGGCTATCTCAACTATGCGCTGGTCGATGCCTGGCAGCAGGTGGTCAAGGATTTCGCCTACTGGCGCGGCATGACCTATATGGAGGCGCACGAAAGCGACCCCAAGCGCAAGGCGTGGCTGAAAGAGGCGATCCGCCGCCGTGAGGCCCTGACGCTGCGCGATATCGGTATCCTGTCGCACTATGTCGGCGACTCGTCCCAGCCCCTGCACCTGTCGATCCATTATAACGGCTGGGGCAAGGAATATCCCAATCCGCAGAACTTCACGCTGGAGCCGATCCACGGTCCGCTGGAAAGCGCCTTCGTCAGCGCCAATATCAATAATGAAGACGTGCGCGCCGCCATGTCGGCCAGCGATCCCTGCACCCTTGCGGCCGAGCGCTGCTTCGATGCCAAGCTGGAGCGCAACTGGAAATACGTGACGCCACTGTATGAGCTTTATAAGGCCGGTGGTTTCAATGACGGCGATGCGCGCGGCAAGGGCTTCATGGTCGGGCGTCTGGGGCAGGGGGCTTCGGACCTGCGCGATGTGCTGCTCGATGCGTGGCGCGAGTCCAAGACCATGGGCTTTGGCTACCCGGCGGTGACCTATGAAGACGTGGTGGCCGGTCGCGGCGATGCGTGGAAGGCCCTGCGCGGCGAAGACGACAAGTAATGCCGCTGCCCGCGCTCAATGCCTACGGGACGAAGGTGGCTGGCCTGACCTATCTGGCCCGCAGCGCCGCCTATGCGCTGATCGTGCGTGACGGGCGTCTGGCCCTGATGCGGCAGGACGGCAAGCTGGACCTGCCTGGCGGTGGCATTGAAGGCGACGAAACACCGCAAGAGGCGGTGGTCCGCGAATGCCGCGAAGAGGCGGGGTTTGAGGTCGCGGTCGGGGCCTTTGTGGGTGAAGTCTTGCAGTATTTCATCAATACGGATGGCAAGCCTTACGCCAACCATGCGCGCATCTATCTGGCCGACATCGTGGCGGAGCGGCCTGAAACCAAGGTCGAGATGGACCACGACACCGAGTGGCTGACGCCGGTTGACGCCCTGCTGGCGCTGGAAAAAGAGGGCTACGCTGCGGTCCTGCTACAGGCGCTGCGCAACCACCTTATCGACGCAGGATGAACTCAAGGTCGGTGGTGCCTCCCACCTTGAAACCGTAATCGCCGACGCGTCTAAACCCATAGCCTTCATAGAGTGTCTGGGCGCGGTAGTTTTCGCTCCATACGCCGATCCATTGCGGCGCATCGCCATAGCGCGCCTTGAGAAAGGCCAGCCCCAGCTCCAGCAACCGCTTGCCAAGGCCTGAGCCCTGCGCCTCGTGATGGACGTAGAGACGCTTGATCTCCCCTTGCGTTTGCGGATCGGCTTCGGGGTGAGGCAGGCCGACGGGACCGGCCTGAATATAGGCGATAGCGTGGCCCCGGTTATCGCGCACCAGTCGCCAGAACTGATCCTTCCCTTGCGTCTCCTCGCCCAGTACCTGCGGCGCGTAGGCTGTGTCGAGATAGGCCGCGAGGTCTTCGGCGGGATAGAGGTGGCCGAAGGTGTGGGTAAAGGTCTCGCGCCCCAGTCTGGACAGATCGCTCAGGTCAGCGCTTTGAACGGGTTGAATCAGCATGGGGGCGTTTATAGACGGGACGGACGGCGGAGGCTACTCCGCCGCCGTTGAGTGATCACCCTTTGAGGAGCGTCGTCAGCACCTCACGCACCGTCTTCGGAGCCTGACCGGTTAGGGTTTGCACCGTATCCGTCACCCCGTCGAGCTGCCCGGCGCGGATGGCGGCCTCGGCCGAGGTCAGCATATCGGCCACGAAGTCAGGCAGGCCCGCCGCCTTCAGGCCGCCGCCGAATTGATCATCGGTGAGCGGGATCAGGTTCACCGACCTGCCGGTGATGTCATTAGCGAGGGCCACGACGTCGCCATAGGTCAGGGCTTCGGGGCCGGTGACGGTAAAGGTACCGCCGGGGGCGTCACTGAGGGCGGCGGCGGCGGCGCGGGCCGCGTCTTCTCGCGCCACATAGGCCACGCGGCCTTCGGGGGCGGAGGTATAGAACTGACCGCTGTCCAGCGCGTGCGGCAGGCTCATCATCAGGTTTTCGATGTACCAGTTGTTGCGCAGGATCGTATGGGCGATGCCGGAGGCCTTGATCGCCTGTTCGGTGCCGTAGTGGTCGGGGGCGAAGCTGATCTTGTTGCCGGGTTCGGCGTTGGGCAGCGAGGTATAGACGAGGTGCTGCACGCCCGCGGCTTTGGCGGCTTCGATGGCGGCCGTGTGCTGTTTCAGGCGCTGACCCGGCACGGCGAGGGCGTCGGTGGAGATGATCAGCACGCGGTCCACGCCTGTGAAGGCCTCAACGAGGGTGTCGGGCTGGTCAAAATCGGCGGTACGGGTGGCAAAAGACGTGTTCAGTTTCGACGGATCGCGCGAGGCGGCGATGACGGTGTGCGGGCTGTTCTCCAGCGCTTTCAGCACAAGCTGACCCAGTTGGCCTGAAGCGCCCGTGACGAGTATGGTGGACATGTTGCGTCCCTTTCTCTATATATTTCGCATTAGTCTCAAAACGAGATCATGTGCAAAATAGGAAGTTTTGTGCCCCTGTAAAGACGGCACTATTTCGGGAGATAGGGATGAAGAGGGAACCATTGGCGCGCAGCCCCAAAAGTGGGAACCGGTTTTTGGACTCGGCTGCGCAACCCCTCAGAATCGTGAGTGTGGAAGAGCCGACGATTGCCGAAGCCGTGCTCAATGCCGGGTTCGATATGTCGAACTGCCCGGTGCGCGATGTGATGGATCATATCGGTGGCAAGTGGTCGAGCCTGATGCTGCTGGTGCTCTCGACCAAGCCGCACCGCTTTGGCGAACTGAAGCGCGCCGTGCCGGATATTTCACAAAGGATGCTGACCCAAACCCTGCGTGACCTGCAACGCGACGGCTATATCAGCCGCCACGTCTTCGCCACCGTGCCGCCCAGCGTCGAATATCGCCTGACGCCGCTGGGTGAGTCGCTGATGCCTGCCCTCAGGGCGCTGGTGGCGTGGGCAGTGGACAACCACCCGCGCATTGCCGAGGCGCGTCAGACCTTCGACGCCGCATGAAAAAACCCTCTCCTTTAGAGGAGAGGGTTGAGCAATTACGCCTTCAGCGCGTTCCAGGCGTCCACAAAGGCAGTGGCCTTGGCGTGGACGATTTCCGGCGTGTCGCCGGGCTTATAGACGCTGGAGCCGATGCCGAAGCCGGCGGCACCAGCGGCCACGAATTCCTTCATATTGCCGGGCTCAACGCCACCGACCGGGAAGACGGGCAAGGTGCGCGGCAGGACGGCCTTGACGGCTTTGAGGCCCTTGGGCCCGGCCAGTTCGGCGGGAAACAGCTTGAGCGCGTCAGCCCCGGCGTCGATGGCCGCAAAGGCTTCGGTCGGGGTGAAGAAGGCCGGGAAGGAGATCAGCCCCAGCGCCTTGGCAAAGCTGATGACTTCCGGGTTTGTGTTTGGCGAAATGCAGATCTGCCCGCCGACATCGTGCAGCTTTTGCACGTCATCCAGCTTAAGCACCGTACCCGCGCCGACAATGGCCTTGTCGCCCAGATGAGCCGCCAGCTTTTCGATAGAAACGAACGGCTGCGGCGAGTTGAGCGGCACCTCGACCACCTTGAAGCCGGCGCTGATCAGGGCGTCGCCGACGTCCAGCGCTTCATCGGGGCCGAGGCCGCGCAGGATGGCGACCAGCGGCAGGGTGGCCAGCGTGTCCTGCCAGCGTTGGGTAAGGGTCATTTGGAACTCCGGAGCTTGTGAATCGCCCAAAGGCCCGATTCAGAGGCGGCATTGCCGTCGAAGCGGGTCACATCGGTAAAGCCGGCGAAGGCCAGCGCTTTTTCATAAAGATCGACCAGCGCGCCGTCGCCGACCAGACGCACCGGGCTCTTGCCGTGGCGTTCCAGTTCAGCGACGATTTCCGCGCCGATCAGTATGCCCGACAAATAGGTCGCCAGATGCTCCGGAGCGATATGATTGAACAGGGCTTCGGTGCGTACCGAGAAGATCACCGAAAGGAAGGCGCGGTTATACATGCCGCGTTCAACGCCTTTGAGAAACACCTCTTCGTTGTCGGTGCTGTTTTCCATCAAAAGGCCAAGGATCGAATGGGCCTTCAGCACCTGGAACATTTCGCCGGTCATGTGGGTCGAGAAGGATTCGATCTTGCCGCCGCGCACCAGCGCCCACTTGGAGTGGGTGCCGGGAAGGACGAAGAAGCCATCAGACGGATCGGACTGAAGGATGCCGAAAATCTGGGTTTCTTCGCCGCGCATGACGTTGAGCAGGCCCGTGCCGGGGCTTTCGGCGAACAGGCCGGGGACGATGGCGACGTCCAGATCGGACGGGGCCTTGACGAGGCCGTCGGCGAGGGTTTGCAGGCTGGCCGGGCAGGCGGCGTAGGGGGCTTCGACCCAGCCCTGACGCGACCCCACCATGCCGGACAGCAAGAAGGGCAGGTGCTCCAGACCGGCGAAATCGCCTTTCAGCACGCTGAGGAGCGCCTGTTCAAAGCTCAGCACGCCGAGGTTTTTCAGGCCGATATTGGCGGCGTGACGGGCGATGACCTGACCGGCCTCATCATAGAGGAACAGGCGGAAATTGGTGGTGCCCCAGTCGGCGGCGATCAGCGAAGGTGTGGTCATGGCTTTTCCTGAAATCTCCTCCCCTGCGTGGCGAAGGGAGGTGGCGGCTGGGTGTTCCTACCCCTTGAACTTTTGCGGTTCAAGGCCGGTATGACCCCGCAACAGTTCACTTGGGATTTCAAACAAAGTCCCCGCTTCACGATCATCGGGCTGATCGACGGCGGCGGAGGTGACGAAGACGCGGTCCAGCGCCGCACCGGCAAAGCAGATATTGGTGATCTGTTTGGCAGGCAGGGCGATCGAAAAATCGAGCGCGCCGTCCGGCGTAAAGCGGCTGACCTTGCCGCCGCCCCAGTGGGCGATCCAGATGCCGCCCTGTGCGTCGGTGGTCATGCCGTCGGGCGAACCCCACTCGTCGGGGAAGTGCACAAACAGGCGCTTGTTGAGCGCTTCGCCATCCACGATGTCGAAGACGAAGACGTCGTTTTCGCCTGAGTCCGTGTGATAGATTTTGGAATGGTCCGGTGAGAATGTCGGGCCATTGGCCACCTGATAAGGCCCGTCCACCTCGATATGGCTGAGGTCGGTATTCAGGCGATACAGGGCGCCGGACTTCTTTTCCTGCGGCTTGTGCATCGAGCCTGCCCAGATGCGGCCCTGATCGTCGGCCTTGGCATCGTTCAGACGGTTGCCTGGCTCATGCGGGAAGGGGTTGGCGATGTGTTTGAGGATAAAGGGCTCAAGGGACAGTTCGTGGAACCCGCTCATCAGTCCGGCGATGAACCCGCCCTTTTCGCGCTCAATCACCCAGCCGATATGATCCGGAAAGTACCAGGTCTTTTCCGACCCGTCGGCCAGATAGAAGGCGTGCAGGCGATTGCCCAGAATATCCACCCAATAGACGCACCCGTCGCGGCGCGACCACAACAGGCCCTCGCCCAGAGCGGCCCCCGGTTT
>NZ_JAIWNX010000243.1 GCF_020217185.1 Asticcacaulis sp. | reverse complement strand
GGAGCGGCGAAGAATAGCATCGGTCATGGGGTTCCTCCGGTTTTTATCAGGCCTTTCTTTTGTCGGACTATAGAAGGTCGCGCAAGTCGTCAAGTTTGTATGATAAATAAGCCGTCTGCGCTCTTCGGTCGGAAAGCGGATCAGAGGCGGAATAATTCCTATTCGAATCAGGGGGCTACGAAAAAGTCTCGCGAATGTTACCTTACGTCTATCTTGACGTTCGCGTAAAGCGGGCGCAAGTAAGCACCCACGAGCGCATCGTGAAAAGTGTAAAGCGGTTTTCAGACAAGATGCGCGACCAAAAAAACCAAACCTCAGGAGGATGGCAATGGCCAGCTTAAGCCCAGGCGCCTATATTTACGACGCGGTGCGCACGCCGCGCGGCAAAGGCAAGAAGGACGGCAGCCTGCACGAAATCACGGCGCTGGACCTGTCGCGGCAGGTGCTCAAGGGTCTGAAGGACCGCAACGGCCTCGATACGGCGCTGGTCGATGATGTGGCCTTTGGCTGCGTCACCCCGGTGGGTGAGCAGGGCGGCGATATCGCCCGTGCGGCGGTGCTGGCGGCGGGCTATGCGGAAACGACCGGCGGCATTCAGGTCAACCGCTTCTGCGCGTCAGGCCTTGAGGCCATCAATATCGCGGCCGGTAAGGTCATTTCCGGCGAAGCCACCATGGCCATAGGCGGCGGCGTTGAAGTCATGAGCCGGGTGCCCATGGGCTCGGACGGCGGGGCGTGGGCCATCGACGTCAATGCCGCCTTCCCGACCTATTTCGTGCCGCAGGGCGTGTCCGCCGACATGATCGCCACCAAGTGGGGCTTTTCGCGCAATGACGTCGATGCCTATGCCGTCGAATCGCACAAGCGTTCGGCGCAGTCCTGGGCCGAAGGGCGCTTCAACAAGTCGATCCTGCCGGTGAAGGATCAGATGGGCGTCACCCGTCTCGATCACGACGAAACCATCCGACCCAATACCGACATGCAGACGCTGGGCGGCCTCAACCCGTCCTTCGCCATGATGGGCGAAATGGCCTTCGATGCGGTGATCAATCAGCGCTATCCCGAAATCGAGCGCGTCAACCACGTGCATACGCCGGGCAATTCGTCAGCCATCGTCGATGGTGCGGCCGCCGTGCTGATCGGTTCGGCCGAAGCCGCTGCCCTGTCGGGGCTCAAGCCGCGCGCCCGCATCAAGGGCATGGCCTCCATCGGTTCCGAGCCGTCGATCATGCTGACCGGGCCGTCCTTTGCCACGGAAAAGGTGCTGAAAAAGCTCGGCATGAGTGTGTCGGACATCGACCTTTACGAACTGAACGAAGCCTTTGCCTCGGTCGTGCTGCGCTACATGCAGGCGCTCGATATCCCGCATGACAAGATCAATGTCTGCGGCGGCGCCATCGCCATGGGCCACCCGCTGGGGGCCACGGGCGCCATGATCCTCGGCACCGTGCTCGACGAGCTTGAGCGCACGGGCAAGGGGACGGCACTGGTCACGCTGTGCGTCGGCGGTGGCATGGCCACGGCCACGGTCATCGAGCGGATTTAAGAACAGTCGAGGGAGAAAACACAATGGAATGCTTCAAAACCGAACTCGACGCCGATGGCATCCTGCTCTGCACCTTCGACGTGCCGGGCAAGACGATGAACACCTTTACCAAGCAGGCCCTGGCTGATCTTCTGGCCATTGCCGAGCGCGCCAAAACCGACGCCGAAGTCAAAGGCGTGGTAATCACATCGGGCAAGACGACCGGCTTCTGCGCCGGGGCTGACCTTGAGGAAATGCTGGGCGGAGCCTGGGAAGCCAAGTCAGACCCGAATGACCCCGAAGGCGCGCTGAAGGCCGGCTTCGCCGCCGCCTTTGAGATGAACCGCGTCTATCGCCAGCTTGAAACCTGCGGCAAGCCGGTGGCCGTGGCGCTCAACGGGCTGGCGCTGGGCGGCGGTCTGGAACTGGCGCTCGCCTGTCACTACCGCGTGCTGAATGACGGCCCCAAGACGCAGGTGGGCCTGCCGGAAATCAAGATCGGCCTCTTCCCCGGCGGTGGTGGCTCGCAGCGCCTGACGCGCCTGATCGGGGCGCAGGCGGCGCTGATGGCCATGTCGGAAGGCAAGAGCTTCAAGCCGAAGGACGCCCTGTCCGCCGGTATCGTGCACGAGGTGGTGCCGGTCGGTCAGGAGGTCGAGGCGGCCAAGAACTGGATCAAAACCAAGGGAGACCCCGTCGCCCTGTGGGACAAGAAGGACTACAAGATTCCCGGCGGCGGCCCCTACCATCCGGCGGGCGCGCAAATCTTCATCATGGCCAATGCCCTGCTGCGCAAGCAGTCCTATGGCAACTATCCCGCCGTGGTGAACCTGATGCGCGCCGTCTATGAAGGCCTGCAACTGCCGTTCGACAGCGCCATCAAGGTCGAAAGCCGCTATTTCGTCAACACCCTGCAAACCCCGCAGGCCAAGGCGATGATCCGCACCTTCTTCTTCTCCATGCAGCAACTGGGCAAGGGCTCAGGCCGTCCGGCGGGCGTGGAAAAGACCGACCCCAAGCAGGTGGCCGTTCTGGGCGCCGGCATGATGGGGGCGGGGATTGCCTATGTCTCGGCGCAGGCCGGTATCCGCGTCATCCTGATCGACCGTGACGACGCAGCCGCGTCGAAGGGAAAATCTCACTGCGAGTCCCTTGTCAAAAAGGCCGTATCGCGCGGCAAGATGACTCAGGAAAAGGCGCAGGCCCTGCTCGACCTGATCGTACCGACCTCAGACTATACGCAGATTGCCGGTTCCGATCTGGTCGTCGAAGCGGTGTTTGAAAACACTGAACTGAAGGAAAAGGTCACCAAGGACGCCGAGGCCCAGCTCTATACGGGCGATAAGGCCGAAACGGCGATCTTTGGCACCAATACCTCGACCATCCCCATCTCGCTGCTGGCCAAGGCATCGGTCGATGCCTCGAAATTCATCGGCATCCACTTCTTCTCGCCGGTGGACAAGATGATGCTGGTCGAAATCATCCGCGGCAAGGAAACCTCGGACGAAACCCTGGCCAAGGCCATCGACTATGTGTTGAAGATCCGCAAGACGCCGATCGTCGTCAATGACGCGCGCTTCTTCTACGCCAACCGCTGCTTTATCCCGTTCACCGCCGAAGGCCTGCACCTGTGGGCCGAAGGCTACGCCCCGGCCCTGATCGACAATGTCGGCCGCGCCACGGGGATGCCGCGCGGGCCTCTGGAGATGATGGACGATGTGGCGCTTGACCTGCTGGTCAAGATCACCTCCGAAACCGCCAAGGCCATGGGCGATGCCTATGTGCCCATCCCCGGCGAAAAGGAGGTGGCGCAGATGGTCGCCGACGGGCGTCTGGGGCGCAAGAACGGCAAGGGCTTCTACGACTATCCGGAAGCGGGCGGTAATAAGAGCCTGTGGCCGGGCCTGTCGGACAAGTTCGCGCCCATCATCACCGACTCGACGCCGGAACTGGCCGAAGATATCCGCAAGCGCCTGCTGTATATTCAGGCGGTGACGGCGGCGCGCTGCTTCGAAGAGGGCGTCATCGGCGATCCGCGCGAAGCCGATGTCGGGTCGATCCTCGGCTGGGGCTTTGCGCCATGGTCGGGCGGGATCGTCTCGCTGATCGACGCCATCGGGACGGCGAAGTTTGTCGAAGAACTGGACGAACTGACGGCCAAGTACGGTGACCGCTTTGCCCCGCCGCAATTGCTGCGCGACATGGCGGCGAAGGGCGAGACCTTCTATGGCCGGTTTGGGAAGACAGATGCGGCGAAGGCGGCGTAAGCGGTCTCAAAAAAGTTGGTTGAAAGAGGGGGCCATTCAGGCTCCCTCTTTTGCTTTGGGAGAGGCGCGTTGAAACATCTGGTGATCTTTTTGCACGGTGTCGGTTCGTGCGGTGCGGACATGATCGGCTTGGGGCGACACTGGGCTGAGGCCTTGCCGGATACGGCGTTTGCCGCGCCGGACGGACCTGATCCGTTCGATATGTATGCGCAGTCCAGTGGCCGGCAGTGGTTTTCGGTCAAGGGCGTGACGGCGGACAACCGCGCGCAACGCCTTGTCGAGGCGCGTGAGGCCTTCGATGCGACCCTGCACGCCGTCATGGCCGAACGCGGCATAGACGATCCGGCGCAGGTGGCGCTGGTTGGCTTTTCGCAAGGGTCGATCATGGCGCTTGATGCCGTGGTCAGCGGACGTTGGCCCGTGGCGGCGGTGGTCGCCTATTCCGGTCGCCTGTCGTCGCCTGTGCCGTGGACGCCTGCGCCCACGCCGATCCGGCTGGTGCACGGCGATCAGGATGAGGTGATCCCCTTTGCCGAAACCCTTGAGGCGGCTGAGCGCCTGACCGCAGCGGGCGTGAGCGCCGACGCCCACATTCTCAAAGGGCTGGGCCACAGTATCAATGCGCCGGGCTCGCGTCTGGGGCGAGATTTTCTGGTGACGGCGCTGAGTTAGGCTTCTGGATTAAGCCTCTTCCGGCGTCAGGGTCTGCATCGACAGGGCGTGGATGGGGCCACTCAGTTCCTCACGCAGGGCCGCATTGACGGCGCGCTGACGGGCAACGCGGCTCTGCCCGCGAAACGCCTCAGAGACGATCAGGACGGAAAAGTGACTTTCGCCCCCTTCACGCGCGCCCGAATGCCCTTTATGCTTATCGCTGTCGTCCGTCACCTCCAGACGAAGCGGGGCGAAGGCCGCCGTCAGTTTGGTCTCGATGGTCTCGCGTGTTTTACCCATAATTTAACCTCATAAGGGCTTTATAGAGGCCCGACTCCGACCTATATGGTCGGTTTGCGTAAAGTTCAAAGGGTCGCGTTCGAAATCATGAGCGAAGGGTACAAGTACAAGCCGAAGTTTGGTCTGGACATGCGTATTCGCCCGCCCAAGGAGGGCGAGGTTAATGGCAAGCGTCCGGAAGACGATGTGCTGTCGCTGAAGCCGGGGCAGGTGCGCTGCGAATGGCCGGAATGCCATCGCGCGGCCACGGCCAAGGCCCCGAAGTCGCGCGAAATGATGAACGAATACTATAACTTCTGTCAGGCGCACGCGGGCGAGTACAACAAGAACTGGAACTTCTTTGCCGGCATGTCCGAAGGCGAGGCCAAGGCGCACCGCGAAGCGACCATGACCGGTGGCCGCCCGACCTGGGCCTTCCGCGCTTCGGCCGCGTCGCGCGAAGCGGCGGCCTTTAGCGCCGGACGCACCAAGGGCGCGGGCATGTACGACCCGCATTCGGTGTTTGGGGCCGGTGCCGCCCCGCGCAAGCCCGGCGAAGACGCGCCGATCCAGCGTCAGTTCGGTAAGATCGAACGCGGGGCCTATGCCGACCTCGACCTTGAGGTCGGGGCCGAACCGGAAAAGGTGCGCGCCGCCTATACCGAACTGCTCAAGCGCTGCCACCCGGACAATAATGGCGGCGATCGTTCGGCAGAAGACAAGCTCCAGCGCGTCATAAAAGCGTATAAAGTTCTCAAAAAAATGGGTCTGGCTTAAAAGCCTTGAATTTGGTGATCTGGTGCGTCGGCGTCAGTTGCCCGCATTCATATACGGGCTGCGTTAGCCTCCTGCCATCTCATTCAAATTGAAGGCTTTTGGGTTATGCAAGGCTAAATCCCTCGCCGCTGCGGGAAGAGGGTCAGGGAGGGGATTATGGTCGAGGTCAGAACCGGTGGGTGTCAGTGCGGCGCGGTCCGTTTCCGCGTTGAAGGCGAGCTGGGCCATGCCTCCATCTGCCATTGTCGCATGTGCCAAAAGGCCTATGGCAATGTCTTCGCGCCGCTGGTCAGCGTGCGGGAGGCCACGCTCACATGGAGCAAGGCCGAGCCCAAACGCTTCCAAAGCTCCAACCTCGTTCAGCGCAGTTTCTGCCCCGACTGCGGGACGCCGCTGACCTACGAAGCGCCGGACGGTGTGGCGCTGTCTATCGCGGCCTTTGATGATCCCGCTGACATCGCTCCGGTCATTCAGTTCGGCACCGAAGGCCGCCTGCCGTGGGTCAATGGCCTGCACGCCCTGCCGGAGCGCACCACGCTGGAAGACATCGAGGCCGCGCCGTTTCTGGATAAGCTGATCAGCTACCAGCACCCGGACCATGACTGAACCGCCTTCAAAAAAATCCGTCTCCGGCGTGTTTTAGGGTTGAGTCTTGAGGGCATAGGTCTTAGCTGAAAAACGCATCCGTTCGTCCGTCCGAAAGCGTTTTTTGCCATGCCCGTACTCACCTCCGATACCCTGACCGATCCGCTTCTGGGCCTTGTGCCGGACAAGAAGGTATCGCTGCGTGAGGTATTCGGCGTCGATTCCGACATGCTGGTCCCGGCCTTTTCGACGCGCGATGAGCATGTGCCGGAAATCGACCCCTCCTATCGCTTCGACCCGCAAACGACCATCGCCATCTGCGCCGGCTTTGCCTATGACCGCCGCGTCATGGTGCAAGGCTTCCACGGCACGGGTAAGTCCACCCATATCGAGCAGATCGCCGCGCGGCTGAACTGGCCGTTGGTGCGCGTCAATCTCGACAGTCATGTGTCGCGGATCGACCTGATCGGTAAGGACGCCATCGTGCTCAAGGACGGTCAGCAGGTCACCGAGTTCAAGGAAGGCATCCTGCCGTGGTCGTTGCAACGGCCCGTGGCGCTGGTCTTCGATGAATACGACGCCGGGCGTCCGGACGTGATGTTCGTCATCCAGCGCGTGCTGGAGGCGCAGGGCCGCCTGACTCTGCTGGATCAGAACAAGGTCATCCGCCCCAACAGCTTCTTCCGCCTGTTTGCCACCACCAACACCATCGGTCTGGGTGACACCACCGGGCTTTATCACGGCACGCAGCAGATCAATCAGGGTCAGATGGACCGCTGGTCGATCGTTACCACGCTCAACTATCTCAGCCACGAGGCCGAGGTGGAGATCGTGCTGGCCAAGCTGCCGGAGTTCGATACGCCGGAGCGCAAGAGCCTGATCGACGCCATGGTGCGCGTCGCCGACCTGACGCGCTCGGCCTTTGCCAATGGCGATATCTCGACCGTCATGTCGCCGCGGACCGTCATCACCTGGGCGCAGAATACGCTGATCTTCGGCAATGACCCGGAGGTGGCTTTCCGTCTGACCTTCCTCAACAAGTGCGATGAGCTGGAGCGCCCGACACTGGCGGAATTCTATCAGCGCAGCTTTGGCGCGGATGTGAAGGAAAGCGCCCTCAAGGTGAAGGTGATATAAAAGTTCCTCCCCTGATTTGGCGTTAGCCGAACTTCGTTTCAGGGGAGGGGGACCGCGAAGCGTTGGTGGGGTTAATTCCTTCGTTTTAACCCCCTCCGGCGCTTACGCGCCACCTCCCCCTGAAATCAGGGGGAGTGCTAGGAAGCAAAAAGGTTCGATGGCCAAGCCCGTTACCGTTCTGTCCGATCCGTTTCGCAAGGCGCTGATCCATTCGACGCGCGCTCTGGCGGAAGACCCCGACCTCGAAGTCGTCTTCGGGCCGGACGGGCCGCGTCTGGATGGTCGCAAGCTGGTTCTGCCCAATCCGCCACGCGATTTGAATGCCCGCCTTTCGGCTACGGTGCGCGGGCAGGCCGACCGTTTGGCGCTAAAGGTCGCGCACCATGATGCGGGTATCCATGTCCGTGCCCGGCCTGTCGATACGGCGGGGGCCGAGGCCTTCGACGTGTTGGAAGAGGCACGGCTTGAAGCCATCGGGGCCAATGCCATGGGCGGGGTTCGCAAAAACCTGCGCGCGGCGCTTCAGTCCGATCTCGACCGTAGCGGTTTGGGACGTAAGGAAGAAAAATCCGAACTCAATCTGGCTGACATTCTGGGTCTGATTGCGCGTGAAATCCTCACCGGTGATCCTGTGCCGAACGAGGCGCAGCGGGTGGTCAATCTGCTGCGTGACGAGATCGAACAGAAGACGGGGCAGGGCCTGAACGAACTGGCGGACCTGATCGGTGATCAGAAGGCGTTTACGCAAAAGGCGCGTGAAGTCCTGCGGGCGCTGGACCTCACCGACGATTCGCAAGACGCCAAGGAAGAAGAAAAGAACGACGAAGGCGAGGACGAGCAGTCCGAAGGCAATGACCCGTCGACTGAGGCAGAAGAGGATGCCGAGGATCAGGACGATTCGCAGCCGCAGCAGGAAGAGGAACCCACCGGCGGCGACGATCAGTCCCAGACCGGTGACGAGGACTTCACCCAGATGTCGGGCGATCCTCAGTCTCTGGCTGAGGGTTCGGCCGATGAGGTGGTCGATGGCGAGGCCGCCGAGGCCAGCCAGATGCAGACCCCCAATGCGGGTGGTGAGCGCAAGGACTATGACGTCTTTACCAAGGCCTATGATGAGGTCATCAACGCCGAAGACCTGTGCGACCCCGAAGAACTGGAGCGGTTGCGCGGCTTTCTCAATCAGCAACTGGCCAATCTGTCGAACGTGGTGGCGCGGCTGGCCAACCGGCTGCAACGCCGCCTGATGGCGCAGCAGAGCCGCTCGTGGAATTTCGACCTCGAAGAGGGCGTGCTTGATGCGTCGCGCCTGACGCGGGTGATCATCGACCCCAGCGCGCCCTTGTCGTTCAAGCAGGAAAAGGACACCGAGTTCCGCGACACGGTGGTGACGCTGCTGCTCGACAATTCCGGCTCGATGCGCGGGCGGCCGATCATGGTCGCGGCCATCTGCGCCGACGTGCTGGCGCGCACGCTGGAACGTTGCGGCGTGAAGGTCGAGATTCTGGGCTTCACCACTAAGGCCTGGAAGGGCGGGCAGTCGCGCGAACAGTGGGTGCGCGAAGGCAAGTCCGCCGCGCCGGGGCGTCTCAACGACCTCAGACACATCATCTATAAGGCGGCCGATAACCCCTGGCGGCGAGCCAACAAGAATCTCGGCCTGATGATGCGTGAGGGCCTGTTGAAAGAGAATATCGACGGGGAGGCCCTGCAATGGGCCTATACGCGCCTGCTGGGGCGGTCGGAGTCGCGCCGTATCCTGATGGTTATATCCGACGGCGCGCCGGTCGATGACTCGACCCTCAGCGTCAATTCGGGCCACTATCTCGAAAACCACCTGCGTAAGGTCATTGCCGACATCGAAGGGGCCGGGCGTGTCGAGCTGGCGGCCATCGGCATTGGCCACGACGTGACGCGCTATTACCGCCGGGCCATGACGCTGATTGATGTCGAGCAACTGGGTGGAGCGCTGATCGAAAAGCTGGCCGAGCTGTTCGACGAAAAAGCCGCCGCACGGCGGTGATATGTCCGCCTCTGGTTTGTGCAGGGGGTGGTCAAACGGAGGTCTCATGCGATTGGCTTTGTGGCTTTCTGCCCTGCTGACCACCACGGCTGTGGCCGGTCCCGTCCCCTATCAGGGCGGCACGCGGGTCACCTTCACGCCCTTGCCGGCGGTCAGCGACGCGCCTGCGCAAAAGGCCCGCTATGTCGGCGGCTATGAGGTCAAAGGAGAGGGCACGTCCTGGCTAACCGGCCTGTCCGATCTGGTCGTCAAACCGGGTAAGGACGGGGTTATGATCGACGCCATTGGCGATTACGGCAGCCGGGCGCGCTTCACCCTGCCGGTGCGCGGCACAGAGGGCCCGCTGAGCGTGGAGATGTTGCGCGCAGCCGACGGCAAGCCCTTTGGCAACAAGTCGCTGTCGGATGCCGAAGATATGGCCCTCGATCCGCGCGACGGCACGGTCTATGTCTCGTTTGAAGGCGATGCGCGCGTCATGCGCTATGGCCCCGATCTGGGCGGGCCGGGGGAGCGTCTGCCGCTGACCGGCCTGCCCGCCCTGCCGTCGAATGAAGGGCTTGAGGCCGTCACGCTGCACCTGTCTGCAAAGGGTGAGGCGTCCCTGATTCTGGGTGCCGAGGTCGGCGGTTTTTGGAAGTGCGCACTCGATACCTACAGATGCGAGACGCTTACCGGGCCGACCACGCCGGGCTTCACGTACAAGCTGGTGTCTCTGGCCCCGCTCGACCCGGCCAAACCCGATGAGATGCTGGCCCT
>NZ_JAIWNX010000242.1 GCF_020217185.1 Asticcacaulis sp. | reverse complement strand
CTATCGCTTCTATCTGCCCGTGGTGGGGGCGCGCAATGTCCTGCGTGTTTTGCGGCTGGAAGGAAATCGCCTCAAGCTGGTCGATACGATCCTGCGAATCGAACCGCCCCTGCCTATCGACAATTATGAGGGCGTGTCGGCGGTGAAAACGCGCGACGGTTACCGGCTTTATCTGATCAGCGATCCTATCGGGGACAATGACCCGACCCACCTGCTGATGTTCGATTATCGGCCCTGAACGGCCGATATAAACAAAGAACCCCGAAGCCGGAGCCTCGGGGTTTTTCGCGTGTTCGGTTTATGCCTAAAAGATTAGGCCGCAGCCTTCTCAGCCAGCTTCGCCTTGATCTGCTTCTTAAGGCGACGGGCGCGCAGAGACAGTTCGGTATCGTCAGCCTTGACGAGGAAGGCGTCCAGACCGCCCTTGAAGTCCAGCGTGCGCAGGGCGGCGTTGGAGATCTTCAGACGGAAGGATTGACCCAGAGCTTCGGATTGAAGCGCGGTTTCACGAAGCGAGGGCAGGAAGCGACGCTTCGTCTTGATGTTTGAGTGGCTCACGGAATGGCCGACCATCGGGCCGACACCGGTGAGTTCGCAACGACGCGACATGATATCCACCTTCGTTAGAAACAATAGACAGGGCGCGGCCTTTCAACGGCAGCGCAAGAGGCGCGTTCTATAGGCAAAGCCAGCCACAGCGTCAAGCGGAAAAACCCCGTGTTCAGGCGAAAGCCTTCGGCAGGTCTGACATCGGCTTGACGACGATCTGCTGGGAATCGCGCCAGATGATTTCCTTGGCGATGCGCGCCTTGATGTCACGCACTGGCAGGCCACCTTCGCCAATAAGCCAGGCGCAGTAGCGCGCCCGCTCAATGGCTTCAAGCGCCTTCGGATCGAACCAGCAGATGCCCCAGATTGACCGCCGCCGCTTGAAGTGACGGCCGATTCGGTCGGGCACTGCCAGATAGCGGTTGTACCAGTCGAACTGCTCAGACAGTTCGTCGGTAATCCAGCGCGGCGCGCCGTTGCGGTACAGATACCACGACGCTTGAAAGAAACCGCTTTCGACGCCGCTCCACGGATGGATCAGCGGCGTCACAAAGCGCACATATTGAGACGAGGACATGACCTTACACGCCCGCGCAGGTTCATGCGCGGGGTCCTTCTGTAGGTTGGGAACGGGAAAGCGAAAACGGCCCTTCGGGCCTATTTCAGGCCCGACGGGAGATTGCGTTCGGATGGCCGGTTAATCTGGCGCATGCGGAAATCTCCGGTGTGAGGTCAAAGAGGTGCCCTGATACCTGCCTCGCGGTGATCAGGCAAGATGGTTAAAAATGAAATCATCTACTGTGGAAAACCGGCCACAGGTGAATCCGCAGTGACTCTTTATGGCATCAGGCCGAAATGTCCTTCCGGCGGCGGGTCATACCTATCACGAGGATAAAATGGACGACACCGCGAAGTTCGATACCGTCGCCGGTCAGGGCGGAGAAACCCATCAGCAGGTCCATCATTCTGGTCCGCACACGCCGCAAGGGCATCTGACCACCAATCAGGGGATTCGCGTCTCCGACAACCAGAACAGCCTGAAGTCCGGGGCGCGTGGCCCAACCCTGCTCGAAGACTTTGTTCTGCGCGAAAAAATCTTTCATTTCGACCATGAGCGCATCCCCGAACGCATCGTCCATGCCCGCGGTTCGGCGGCCCACGGCTATTTCGAACTGACGCAGTCCCTGTCCGACATCACCACGGCCGATCTGTTCCAGCGGGTGGGCGAGCGCGTGCCGGTCTTTGTGCGCTTTTCGACCGTCGCCGGCGGGGCGGGCAGCGTCGATACCCCGCGCGATGTGCGCGGCTTCGCGGTGAAATTCTATACGCAGGAAGGCAACTGGGACCTTGTGGGGAACAATATCCCGGTCTTCTTCATTCAGGACGCCCTAAAGTTTCCTGACCTTGTGCACGCGGTGAAGATGGAGGCCGACCGGGGCTATCCGCAGGCGGCTTCGGCGCACGACACCTTCTGGGACTTCGTGTCGCTGATGCCGGAATCGACGCACATGCTGATGTGGGCCATGTCCGATCGCACCCTGCCGCGCGCCTTTCGCACCATGGAAGGGTTCGGCATCCACACCTTCCGCTTCGTCAATGCCGAGGGCAAATCCACCTTCGTCAAATTTCACTGGAAACCGAAGCTGGGGCTGCAATCGCTGGTGTGGGACGAATCACTGAAGATTCAGGCCGCCGATAACGACTTCCACCGCCGCGACCTGTTTGAGGCCATCGACAGCGGGGCCTTCCCCGAATGGGAACTGGGGGTGCAACTGTTCGATCAGGCGCTGGCCGACAGCCTGCCCTATGATGTGCTCGATGCCACCAAGATCATCCCGGAAGAGGTGGTGCCGGTGACCATAGTCGGGCGCATGGTGCTCGACCGCAACCCGGACAACTTCTTTGCCGAGGTGGAGCAGGTGGCCTATTGCCCGGCCAATATCGTCCCCGGCATCGACTTCAGCAATGACCCGCTGTTGCAGGGACGGCTGTTCTCCTATCTCGATACGCAGCTCAAGCGGCTGGGCAGCACCAACTTCCACCAGTTACCAATCAATGCGCCGAAGTGCCCCTTCCAGAACTTCCAGCGCGATGGCCACATGCAGATGCAGGTGCCCAAGGGGCGCGCCAACTATGAGCCCAACAGTCTGGGGGCGCACGGCGAAGACGGCGGGCCGCGCGAATGTCCTGTGACCGGGTTTACGACGGCCCCGGCTCAGGACGGCGCGGACGAGCAGGGTGACAAGCTGCGCGTGCGGCCGGAGCTGTTTGCCGACCACTACTCGCAGGCGCGCCTGTTCTGGAAATCGCAGACAGAATCCGAGCGCGCCCACATCGCCTCGGCCTTCGTGTTTGAACTGTCGAAGGTCACTCTGCGGGGCGTCGCGCCGCGCATGGTGGCCAATCTGCGCAATGTCGATGACGAGCTGGCGGCGCGCGTGGCGGCGGGGCTGGGGATCGACCTGCCTGACGCAGCGCATGCGGCGCGTGAACCCATCGACCTGGCACCGTCCGACGCTTTGTCTATCCAGAAGAACCTGAAACCGACCCTGCAAGGGCGCAAGGTGGGTATCCTGATCTGCAAGGATAGCGACGCAGCGGTTCTACGCCAGCTCAAGGCCGACATCACGGCGGCGGGCGCGACGCCCTTCGTGGTCGGGGTGCAGATCCACGGTATACCGCTATCGGATGGCAGTCTGGCCGATGCCGACGGGCAATTGCTGGGCGCGCCGTCGCAACTGTTCGATGCGGTGTTTGTCCTGCTGTCGGAGGCGGGGACGCAGCGCCACCTCAAGGAAGCGGCCTCGGTCGAATGGGTGATGAACGCCTTTGGGCACCTGAAGGCCATCGGCCACACGCCGGAAGCTCAGCCCCTGCTCGATAAGGCGGGCGTGGTGCCGGACGCGGGCTTGGTAGAGGCCGACGGCTTTATCGCCGCGGCGGCGCAGCGCTATTTCGACCGCGAACCGAGCCTGAGGACTCTGGCCTGAATGCAAGAAACCCCGGAGATCGCTCTCCGGGGTTGTCTTTGAGGCTGTCGCCCAAAATCAGGCCGCCTTGATCAGCGACTTGTTGAGCAGGGCCACGGCGGCGTCGCGGTCGATCTTTTCGATGGCGGCGACTTCGCGGGCCATGCGGTCCAGAGCCGATTCGTAAAGCTGACGCTCGGAATAGGACTGCTCCGGCTGATTTTCGGCGCGGTGCAGGTCGCGCACCACTTCGGCGATCGAGACGAGGTCGCCCGAATTGATCTTGGCTTCGTATTCCTGCGCGCGACGCGACCACATGGTGCGCTTCACGCGGGCACGGCCTTTCAGCGTCACCAGCGCCTGAGACATGACGGCGGCGGGGGCGAGGTGGCGCAGACCGGCCGTCTTGGCCTTCTTGGTCGGGACGCGCAGGGTCATCTTCTCGTGGTCGAAGGTGACGACATAGACTTCGAGCTGATAGCCGGCTACTTCCTGGCTCTCAACGGCGGCCACGGTGCCCACGCCATGCGCCGGATACACAACCTTGTCGCCCGTCTTGAATTCGAGTTCTGCTGCAACAGTCGTCATTGCGGTCCTCTTTCTGTTTGAATGAGGCCGAAGGTCAGGCGCTGAGGTAATCCGTTCACACGACGCCGACGGCTGACCGGCGATCAGGGAGGAGGCCGGAAGACGCAGACGCAAAAAAACAACGACGTCCCTTGATTGGCTTAGGGGCATCGCTGCTATGTATGAATGGACTAAGACAAGCCTGTCATCCGACCTTTGTCGAAGATGCCGGATGTGCGGGAGAGCGCAGGCGGCATTTTAGGTGAATATAGGGAGATGCCGGTGGAACGCGACGCGCGCCTTTGCATCAGTGAAATCATGTCTATCATAAAATTACACAAAAATAAAGTCCGGCTGTCAGGAAAGCGTCGCCGTGATGCGTGGCACGGAGCTGAGGTCAGAGACCAAGTGTATCTGCATCTTGCAAATGGACGGGTGTAGTAAATCCGGAGGTCATCCGCGCGTACACTTCCTGCAACAGCGAATTTGCGCATCATTTTCAATCAAAATGGGCCTGTGTTTAATTTTAAATGACTGTATTTCCTGTTTCATCAGGATTTTGGGCGTGGCAAATTTCCGAGCGGGGAGGGGGCGCGTTCAAAAAAGCTTGTGGATGAAAGTATAGGGGCGGGGGCGGGGGTGCAGAGGCATCACGTCGCAGGCGGCAACAATTATGAAGATTTGTTACGGCTGTCGTGATCGCGCGGACCGAAGGCGGGCAGACTCAGCGACCAGTGAATCGCCGCCCCGCGCAGCGCCAGGGCAGCGGCGAATCCGCTGAGGCCCGCCGGCCAGAAGGACAGGCCAAACAGGCTGAGGGTGACAAACACCGATGCCCCCAAAAGCGCGGCCGTGATATAGATTTCCCGGCGCAGCAACAGGTTGGGCTCTCCGGCCAGCACGTCGCGGATAATCCCGCCAAAGGTTGCCGTCAGCACGCCCATGACCACGGCGGACACAGGCGCGACGCCGAGGTTCAGCGCCTTGGCCGCCCCCACCACCGCATAGGCCGCCAGCCCCATGGCGTCCAGCCACAGCATGGCCAGCATCCGTTTTCCGGGCTTGCCATCCGGGCGCGGTGAGGCATTGCGCGGAGCCAGTCCCCACACGGCCAGTCCGGCCAGCGCGCAGATCAGGATGTAGTCCGGCCTTTGGACCCAGAACACCGGTGCTCCGATCAGGAGGTCCCGCAGCGTCCCGCCGCCAACGCCGGTAATAGCGGCGAAAAAGGTGAAGGTAATGATGTCCTGCCGCCCGCGCGCCGCCGCTATGGCGCCGGAGGCCCCGAACAGGGCCACGGCGGCGTAGTCCAGCCAGAAGAGGGCGGTGATCAGGGCGCTAACGGCAGGGTCGGGGACGGTCATGCGCCTTGCTTACTGTATTTTACCCGATGATGCGATTCCCACTCGCGTCAATCATCAGCGCGCCATCTTCTTTGCGGAAAGGACCGGCTGGCCAGCGTTCCAGCAGATCGAGCACGACCTCCGACGGGCGGCACAACCGCGTCCCCTTGGGCGTGACGACGAAGGGCCGATTGACCAGTATCGGATGGGTCAGCATGGCCTCAATCAACGCTTCATCGCTGACGCCGGGGTCCAGCAGGCCCAGTTCAGCCGCCGGCGACTTGCTTTCACGCAGGGCCTGACGCGGCGTCAGACCGGCCTCAGCAAACAGGGTCAGCAACGGTTCGCGCTGCCAGCCCACACTGAGATAGGGAATGACACGGGGTGTATAGCCCGCCGCTTCGATGACGGCGAGGACGTTGCGCGAGGTGCCGCAGTCGGGATTGTGATAGATGGTGACGGTCATGAGGCCATCCTCTCCGGGGTGGTTTTGCTCTCTTGGGAGATCTGGGGTGGGGACGACTTTAGCAACCAGGCAAAAACGAGGGCGGCCATGGCGGCACCTGCGCTTTGAGCGGCGATAAAACCGGGCACGGAGCCGAGGGCAATGCCCGCGAAGCTATCGGTCAGGCTCCGCGCCACAGTCACAGCAGGGTTGGCAAAGGCGGTGGAGCTGGTGAACCAATAGGCTGAGGTGATGTAAAGGCCTATGGCGGTGGGGGTGAAGTCGGGTTTAAAGCGCTGGCAGCCGAAAATTGTACCCATCAGGCCAAAGGTGGCTACGGCTTCGGACAGCATAAGGCCGGAACCGTCGCGTAGTCGGGTGGCCGACTGGATCAGGGCCTCGCCGAACATGGCGTGGGCGATCCCGACGCCGATGACCGCTCCGGCGAATTGCACCACTATATAGGCCGCCGCCAGAGCCGGTTTGATGTCGCCGCGCATCATAAAGGTCAGAGTCACCAGCGGGTTGAAGTGCGCGCCGGACAGCGGCCCGAACAGGCTGATCAGTACGATCAGGCCTGCGCCCGTTGCCAGCGCATTCGCCATAAGCGCCAGAGCGGTGTTACCGCCTGACAGGGTCTGCCCCATGAGGCCCGACCCGACGACAATCGCCAGTAGCCAGGCGGTGCCCAGTGCCTCAGCGGCTAATTTGCGTAAAACCATCCCCATGCGCTGCCCCTCAGCACGCACAGGTGAGTTTGGCGATCACGGGCTGACACAGTTCAGGCGCCCCGCCGCAGCAGTTTTCCATCAGAAACCCCAAAAGCCCGCTGACGCCATACATATCGGCGAAGTAGCGAATGCTGCGTCCCTCGCGCACGCTGTGGATCAGACCGGCCTGAGTCAATATGGCCAGATTGGCGGACATGGTATTCTGACGTACCCCCAGACGGTCACCGATTTCACCCGCAGGCAGGCCCCGTTGTCCCACCTGCACGAGCAGACGGAAGACATCGAGGCGTGTTTCCTGACTGAGGGCCGCAAGGGCATCGAGAGTTTGTTTTTTATCCATATATCATGATTATTTGATATATTTGGCGGAGTCAAGAAGGATGGTGGTGCTGCCTCAGATACAAAAAGAGCGCCCGATGCGGCGCTCCTTGTCTTTATTTACCGTCGCCCGGCTTTTCGGAGAAGTATTTCTCGAACTTGCCGGTTTCGCGCTCGAAATCCTCACGGTCAGCGGGCGGCGTGCCCTTGACCGAGATGTTTGGCCAGACGCGGGCGTATTTGGAGTTGACCTCCAGCCACTTGCCGTCCGGCTCATCCTCGGTATCCGGCTTGATGGCGTCCACGGGGCATTCCGGCTCACAGACGCCGCAGTCGATGCACTCATCCGGATTGATAACCAGGAAGTTTTCACCCTCATAGAAGCAGTCCACCGGACAGACTTCGACGCAGTCCATAAACTTGCACTTAACGCAGGGATCGGTGACGATATAGGTCATGGAACTCAGGTGCCTTTAGTGGGGACAGGTGCCACAAAACAGGGTCTGTAAAGTGTTTGGGGGTCATGACTTTTGCGGCGCGCACTGTCAAGGCTTTAGCCGCACACCAACCGCGATTTTTACTAAACCGCCCAAGGGCTTTGGCTTAAGCCTATGCTTTGCGCCTGAGAGTGAAACCTATTCGCAGGGCTCATAGAGGCCCTGCGCCTCGCTGGCCGGGCCGCGACGTTCCCCCATGTCGAGGACGCGCACATCAACCAGCCGCGCCCCGATGGCGAATGTCAGCCGGTCGCCAATTCGGACTGTGTGGCTGGCCTTCTGAATGCGAGCGGTCTGGCCGAAGCGTTCCAGCCGCAAAAGGCCGCTTTCGGCGAACTTCGCCGACAGGGCGCGCGTCTTGAAAAAGCGGGCGCGCCACAGCCAGACATCAATACGGCAGGTTTCAGAGGCAGAATCCATCCCCCATTCTAACCCTGCGATTGCAAAAAGCATTGCATATTTTGCGCCGATGCCGCAGGTCAGCAATCGATTGTTTTACGCTCAACACCAGGGGATTCGTTGTGACAGGCCTGTTGAAGTCAGAAGGTAATCTGCTGATCGCGCTGATCGTGGCGGCGATTGCCATTCCGCTGGAACACAGCCTTGTCGGCTCCGGTCAGAGCGTGGCCCTGATAGCGTCTATCGCTCTGATCGGGGTGATCATTCTGGTGTCGCTGCGCGTGGCGCACCACGCCGAGGTGCTGGCCGAAAAGGTCGGCGAACCCTATGGCACCATGATCCTCACCCTGTCGGCCGTATTGGTTGAGGTGGTCATCCTCGCCATCATGCTGGGCCACTCACACAACCCAACGCTGGCGCGTGACACCATCTATTCGGCGGTGATGCTCGACATCAACGGCATTATCGGCGTGGCCGCCATTCTGGGCGGCCTGAAACACGGTGAGCAGCCCTATAACGATGCCTCGGGCAAGACTTATATCGTCATGATCATGACCGGTATGGGCGTCTCCATGCTGGTGCCCGAATTTATCCCAGTGGCGCACTGGAAGGCCTATTCGGTGTTTTCCATCGGCATCATGGTCTTCCTCTACGCCATGTTTCTGCGCCTTCAGACCACGAAGCACAGCTATTTCTTCAGCTATACCTATGCCGGGACAGGCGATGAACACCATACGCACGGTGGCAAGACGGCCTATTCGGCGGCCATCCTCGTCGCGGGTCTGGTGCTGATTGGCGTACTGGCCGAGGTCATGTCGAAGACTCTCGGCACCGGCCTCGAAGGCACCGGCATCCCGCCGGTCTTTCCGGCGCTGGTGGTGGCGGCCATTTCGGCCAGTCCTGAAATCCTGACGGCCTTGCGCGCCGCGCTGGCCAACCGCATGCAGCCGGTGATCAATATCGCGCTGGGGGCCTCGCTCTCGACCGTGGTCCTGACCGTGCCCGTGATCGAGTTGATCTCGCTGTTCAACGATCAGAAGATCCACATGGCCCTGACCCCTACCCAAAGCATCATGACGGCTCTGACACTATTGGTGGCGGCGATCAACCTCAATGACGGTCAGACCAACGCCATTGAGGGCACCACGCACTTCGTGCTGTTCTGCGCCTTTATCATGCTGTCGTTTCTGGGGTTGTGATCAACCACCGCGCAGCACCGCAAAGGGTGAATAGGGGTTGACGAAGGGTGCCTGTTCTTTGGCTTTTTTTGGCGTGCCGGATTTGCTTCGCCAGCCCTGATAATCCGCAGCCGCATCCCCTTCGCCGAAGCGATGCGTCCCGGCCTTGGCAAAGCCCAGCGCGGCCATCAGTTTATCATTAAGCCCCTCGGTGGCGCCGGGTTGCAGATAGATCACCCCCTTGTGCCACACGCCTTCGCTCAGGGCCTTGTCCAGTGCATCCAGCGTCTTCAGCCGGACCGGTTTATGCCCGGCAATGGCCACCAGCCCTTTCAGGCTGAGGGCGCGTTGCGGATGGTCCTTCGCCCCGCCAAAGGCCTGCATCAACGGTGGCGACAGCTTCGGCAAACGCCAGACGAAGCGATTGCCGTGGATGCCCAGCCCTTTCAGCAACTTGCGCTCATCCCCCGTCAGCTTGTCTTCGCCACGCAAGGTCACGCCGCCGTTTTCATAGATCTGCCACGCCACGGCACGCACGGAGGCGGGGGTCGCCTCATTGTGGGCGGCCTCATAGACCCGGTGCAGGGGTTTCAACTGATGCAGGGCCTGTTGCCGCACAAAATCGGTCAGCCGTTTACGCGCGCGGTCTTCCAGCGCCGCCTGATCGGACTGACACTCCAGACGGATGACCGGGTTGAAGTAATCTGACGGGGCGATATGGCCGACCGTTTCGCCCTGCCACAGAACCTGCTTACCTTTCAGGCGCAGGGTTTTGGATGGGGCCTGTGCCAGGGCGTGCAGCCGCTCGCGGATCAGGGGCGTCACCGCGCGGTGCGCCGCCTGACGGATCGTCTTGTCCTCAATCAGGCTTTCACCGGCCGCCTGCACGAAGTTCAGCCCCTTAAGCTGCCCCACGCGCTGGCCTTCGAGGAAGACGTCGCCATTGTCCATAATCTCCGGCTTGGGTGCCTCAAAGGCATTGAGCGCCTTCAACAGCGCGCTGG
>NZ_JAIWNX010000241.1 GCF_020217185.1 Asticcacaulis sp. | reverse complement strand
TGCGCTGATCGACAAAGCGCTGCATCAGGGCCTCATGCAGCCGGTCAGACAGACGCGCCTCAAGATCGCGCGTCGCTTCGCGCCAGTGCTCCGCCGTCTTCAGCCAGCCGGTGCGATTGGCGATGTAGGACAGGGTGCGTACCCCCGACAACCGCCCCGACAGGGTGTCGATATCGCCATCCATGCGGTCGAGGTGGCTCAGTTGCTCATCGAACCAGTCGTGCGGCACAAACCCGTCCGGGCGGTGGCGCGACCAGAAGAGGAAACCGACCGTCTTGAGGTGTTCGTCAAGCGACACTTTACGGAAATCAGGAAGCTGACACACCTCCCACAGGATGCGGAGACTGATCGGATTGCGCACCTTTTGCGCGATGTCCGCTTCGGCGCTCAGATGGCGCAGCACCTTCTCATCCAGCGCTTCGCGGGCCAATTGCAATGCCGGGGCCGGCGAAGGCCGCGTCAGGCTGCGCAGCAGGTTGTCGAGCGACGAAAAATCCAGTTCGTGATTGCGCCATTGCGCCGCCGTCAGGCTGAGGAAGCGATGGTTTTCAATGGCCGCGATCAGGTCATCGTCCATCTCATCGGCATCCCCTGTTACACCGAACGTGCCCTCCCTGCGGTTGCGGCCGGCGCGCCCGGCGATCTGCGCGGCCTCCTGCGCTGTCAGGGCCCGCGTGCGCCGGCCGTCGAACTTCGACAGGCCCGCAAAGGCCACATGGTCGATATCCATGTTGAGCCCCATGCCGATGGCGTCGGTGGCGACCAGAAAATCGACTTCGCCGCGCTGGAACAGATCTACCTGGGCGTTGCGTGTCTTGGGGCTCAGGCTGCCCATCACCACGGCCGCCCCGCCACGCTGACGCCGGATCAGTTCGGCAATGGCATAGACCTGCTCGGTCGAAAAGGCGACGATGGCCGTGCGTTTCGGCAGGCGGGTCAGCTTCTTCGACCCGGCATAGCTCAGTTGCGACAGGCGCTCACGGAACTGCACCTCGGCATGGGGAAACAGCGAACGGAACAGGGGCGCAAAGGTCGCTGCCCCCATGAACAGTGTCTCGTAGCGCCCGCGCGCGTGCAGAAGCCGGTCGGTAAAGACGTGGCCACGCTCGGTATCGGCGCATAGTTGAATCTCATCGACGGCCAGAAAATCGACGCGGCGCTCAAGCGGCATGGCCTCGACCGTGCAGATGAAATAGGAGGGTAAGCGCGGGATAATCTTCTCTTCGCCGGTGATCAGGGCCACGGCATTGACGCCCTTTTCCTTCACCACGCGATCATAGACTTCGCGCGCCAGAAGCCGCAGCGGCAGGCCGATCATGCCGGTGGCATGGGCCATCATCCGCTCCAGCGCATAATGGGTCTTGCCGGTATTGGTCGGCCCTAAAACGGCCACCAACCGCGAGTCCGCGTTTGGGTCGACAAAGGTGGTAATGGGGGGAGAACGATCGGGCACGCAGCCGTTTTAAACGCTTAAAGCGGCCTTGGAAAGGCACAAGACGGTGTCGAAAGCGCGTAAATTCAGAGGTTAACGGCTGGAGTCCAACGCCGTGAACGCCATGAAAACGAATCATGACCGAATCAGTGACATCGCGCGATGCCTGATTTGTTCTATACTAGATATGGTGGCCCAGTGGCGCATTAACCATATTCAATTTCATGCATGCGCTGAGTCGCGCTGTGAGTCGAGTCGGTTGCGTTCTCACACAGTTTTTTAGGTCGGGAAGGGTTTGAAACGGCTTCTCAAAGCCGTAAACGGCGTGCTAAAGCCGACGCGTATGGCCCCTTAGCTCAGCCGGATAGAGCAAGGCTTTCCTAAAGCAGAGGTCGCAGGTTCGAGTCCTGCAGGGGTCACCATTTTTGTACGTTCCGGATAAGGAATGTCATTTTTCCGAATAAGACACGTACATTTCCCTTATTTCAGAAGTATGGTGGCCAACTTAAGCCGTTTCTGGGGATGAATGCTGATCGGCCACCAACATTTGCCGCAAACGTTTTGCCATTGGTGTTCACCCTGCCCCATTCTCGGTTTCGCAAATTCACTCGCTAGGTCATGCCCTTTCGATTTCAATGGAGCCGGAAGGCACCTGTTAACCCCAGACAAAGGGGGCACTTGGGCGCCGCTCCGGCCATTCGTCTTCACAGCCGTAAAGTTAACCGCTATCGTCAGATCATACAGACGCCTGTATGGCGTCCAAATGGGAAATGCCTGGAACGCCGTGTTGGGCCTGCTATCCGTTTTTGCGAGATTCGAAGGGGGACGGTTCATGGCGATCACTAACATGCTGTTTTTAGCGGCGGTTGCAACGGTGAGCTCTGAATCGCCATTGCCTTCCGACATTCCTCCGGATGCTGTTTTCTACACGCAGGAAGACGTGAAGCGCTCCCGATACCCGGAGCCTTACTACCCGCCGGAGGCTATGGCTGCCAAGGTCGACGCAGAAGTGGTTGTCGACTGCGAAGTCAACACGAACGGTAGGTTGAAGCGTTGCGCGGTCGTAATTGAAAACCCGCCGGGAATGGGATTCGGCAAGCCGACGGCTATCCTGTTTTTAAAGCATGCTAAAGTAAAAACAGAGACGGGAAGCATCCCGCCAGGCACGTGGAAGAAGTTCAGGTTTCTATGGCGTTATCAAGATTATCAGCAGGCAGCACACACGCGTTAGGACGGGCCAATAACGATACGCCAGCCATCGGCGTCGGCCCCAGCCTTGTTTGGCTGCGGGCAACATCGCCGAAAAACGACCTCTCAGGCTATTTTTTAAGTCTGGGGCTGAGGGCCAAGGGCAGGGTGTCCCTTGCGGGCTCATGAAAAAGAGAATAGAGCCAGAAGACTGTCCAAAGTGTTTGATAAAACTCTTAATGACTTCAATGATCGTGATATTTTCCGTCCCAAGGCTCTGGTTTAAACAAAAACTGTAGTGGCCATACGCCTTTGCGCGATCTTCCGCATGTATAACATGTCTCGGAAACTGGAAAATCTTGATGTCGCCATTTTCCCGCCCCTCTGGATATGTGCGTGCGGCACCTGGGGCACAGCGCTATAAAGTTAAATGACAATAAAATTATACCTATTCCTGTAATCACAATCTTTTGGGCAATATCATTTATGTAAAACACGCTGGTGCCAAACGAAAAAAATCCTATTAAAGTCACTATTATTGGATAATACATTTTCCACACCCTTTTATATTTAGTAGGCGCTTTCCATTTGAGCGTCCTCGAGGCCACCGATTGCTGCGGCCATATCCGTTAACTATGCCTCCGTTAAGCCGATAAGGCAATGTAGAGGCCAGCCATCGCGATGGCTTAGAGATCGCCCGCTGCGTGTCGACTCGGGCGTCGCGCCTCAATGCCACCAGAGGAGGGCTCGGACCTACCCGGGCTCTACCGAGGCATAACTGGCCAATACCGATAAAACAGCCAAAAGCGCCGGTCCGTTTTTTGGGCTATGCCCCACCGAAGACTCAGGCCAAGGTCCACCGTGTGACCCGCCTCAATGGCAGAGGTGCTCCACGTCGCATAAGGCGACACGTCCCCCATAAATGTTTGAACCGCCAGTTTGGGTAGAATCAGAGACTGCCCCTGGACGCCGTACAGACGGATATACCAAAGGGCGTTTGTTCAAAATTAGCGACTTTACGAAATGCGCTAATTTCTGAATAGATTCAATGGCCTCAATGTGGGGTGGTTAAATCGGACGTGTCTTATCCGGATTCTGGTGCGTTTTGACGCGTCTTAACCGGACAAAGCCGGTCAGACAAAATTGGCGGGCTTTGCCAAACTGAATGAAGTCAACAGGTTGGCAGGCGGTCCTTCACTGACCTACACAATTTCTGTGCTGACACATTTCAGCATAGTGTCCGGACACTGCAACGTATCTAAACGGACACTCATTTTTAAAATTTACATTTTCCCAGTAAAACAGATTAACATTTTGCTGGCCACACGGTAAGTCCCGGTAATCCGTTCGTCGTTATGCCAATGATTACCTCCGTCTCGTCTCCTGTGCACCCGGACATGCCCTACCTGACGGTTTGTGGCGCGGCGGTTCTCGTCTTTATTTTAGGGACGGTCGAGAAGCTGATGCGCCTGCGCAAGGCCACGCGGGGTACGGACGACTTTTTCGCGCGCTATGAGCGTCTGGGGCTGGGCATGGCCTTTCTGACCGAAGGTCTGGCCGTGGCGGCTATCATTACGGGCTGGGCCCTGTTGCCGGCGGTTGTGGGGCTGGTTGGTTATATTGTGGTTGTGGCGGCCTACAGTCTGAACGATGAGGGTGAGGACCGCGTTTCGCTGTTTTCGGTGGAGACGCTGCGGACGGACCTGGCGCTGGTCGGCTTGCTGGTCATTCTGCTGACAATCGCCTATTCGCTGCGACTGGCGCACGGAAGCGCATGAACCTTCGGCAATCCCAGTCTGTGATCCTGCTGCACCGGCTGCGACTGCGTGCGCGCCGCCTTAGGGACGTCAACCAAAAGGCCGGAAATGCGTCGGTTGCGCAGATTTACGCGAAGATTGACCGCTGGCTGGAAGGGCAGATGGCGCACGCCATGGCCGCGAAGCGATAGGCGATACGCCGCCGTGTGGATTGCTTCGCACGCTTTTTTGGCAAAATCCGGGGATAATGCGCATTTGCCGCTTCACAAAGCCGCCAAGGCTTGCTAAGTGGCGCGCCTCCTGATGCGTGCGGTCGTGGCGGAATTGGTAGACGCGCAGCGTTGAGGTCGCTGTGCCGCAAGGCGTGGAAGTTCGAGTCTTCTCGACCGCACCATCAGGGTCAAAAAAGGTTTTGAGGCGCAACCCTCAAGACCTTTTTTTGTGTCTGATTGCCGGCGAAACCGGTTGCAATCCCTAGGGATTCGGCCCAGTGTCTGGCTCCGTGAAAAGATGTATGCCCAAGGGGATATCGCGATGAACAGGGAGGGGGAGAGTTGTCACAAAAGCCCGAACCTGAACTCGATACCCTGGCGACGCCGCCCGATGAGTTACGCGGGTCGCTGAAGGCGCTGGCCGACGCCGTGGCGCGCGAAACGGCGGAGGCGGATGAGCGTCCCGAACTGATCACTCCGGAACAGATCGAAGACTTCGCGCTTCAGGACGATTACGCCCTTAATCCGGAATATATTCAGCTCGTTATCGACGCTGCCGATCGCAATGACGGTCTGCGTCTGCGTGATCTTCTGGACGCCCTGCACCCGGCCGATGTCGCCGATCTGCTGGGCTTCCTGTCCGAAGATTACCGCGAACAGGTCATTCCCTGGATCCCCGCTGATGCCCTGCCGGAGGTGCTGCCGGAACTGGATGACGGTATCCGTGAGGAGATCGTCGAGAACCTGCGTCCGGTCGATCTGGCCGAAGTGCTTCAGGAACTTGATTCTGACGATGCGGCGGCCGTGTTCGAGGACATGGAGGCCGAGCAGCAGCAGGCGGTTCTGGCGGCCATGGACCCCGAAGACCGTGAGGCCATGGTCACATCTCTGGCCTTCGAGGAAGAGACCGCCGGTCGCCTGATGCAGCGTGAAGTCGTGGCGGCGCCCGACTTCTGGAATGTCGGCGATGCCATTGATCATATGCGGGCGCACGGGGCGGACCTGCCAGAACTCTTCTTCGACGTCTATGTGATTTCGCCGACGCATAAGCCTATCGGCGCGCTGCCCGTGTCGCTGCTGATGCGCACGCCGCGCGAAGTCCGCCTGTCGGCCATTATGGAACCGATCACCGAGATCGAGGTCCATATGGATCAGGAAGAGGTGGCCTATATCTTTGAAAAATATCACCTGATTTCGGCCCCGGTCGTCGATCAGGGCGGGCGGCTGGTCGGTCAGATCACCGTCGATGACATCGTGAACATCATTCAGGAAGAAAACCGCGAAGACATTCTGGCTCTGGCCGGTGTGTCCGATGAGGAGGGGCGTGACTCCACGGTGTTTGAGGTGGTGCGTTCACGCCTGCCGTGGTTGTGTGTCAACCTGTTGACGGCCTTTGTCGCCTCGTCGCTGATCGGCATGTTCCAGAGCGAAATCGAAAAGCTGGTGGCGCTGGCCGTGCTGATGCCTATGGTGGCCTCCATCGGCGGCAATTCCGGTACGCAGGCTCTGACCGTCTCCGTGCGGGCCCTGTCGGCGCGCGAACTGACCACGGCCAACGCCTTGCGCACCGTCTGGCGTGAGGTGCGGGTGGGGTGGTTCAATGGCGCGGTGATCGCCTGCATTCTGGGCTGTGTCGCCGGAACGGTGTGGCAGAACCCCATGCTGGGGGTAACCATCGCTCTGGCGGTGCTGATCAACCTGACCGCGGCGGCGCTGGCCGGGACGCTGGTGCCGCTTACCTTGTCGAGGCTGGACCGTGATCCGGCGGTGGCGTCGCCCATTTTTGTGACCATGGTCACCGACTGCATCGGATTTTTTAGTTTCCTGGGGCTGGCGGCGATAATTCTGTTGTAAAAACGTAAGAGCCTATGGATAGCTACTCAGGCGGAATTAACCTTTTTTCTTAATCCTGTCGGGGGCGCAAGCGTCCGAATCGGTTGAAAAAATGGTTCGGGGGTGTTCGCAGCGGCGCGATGCTTGCTGGGCCCTTTACCTACCTGCGTAAGTGTACCGTTTTGGTTCAGGAAAAGTGATGAGAGCGCGCCATAAAATCTCCCGCGCCGGAGTCGAGCTGATCAAGAGTTTCGAAGGTCTGCGCCAGCAGGCTTCGCAGTTGCCCGACGGGCGCTGGATGATCGGCTATGGCCATACCTTTTCTGCCCGCGAAGGGGCGCGCGTCACCGCTGAAGACGCCGACGCTCTGCTGCGCTTTGACCTTTTGCCGATCGTTGAGGCGGTCAATAATCTTGTCCACACGCCGCTGACGCAGAATCAGTTCGATGCGCTGGTGTCGTTCTGCTTCAACATCGGTATCGAGGCGTTTGGTCAATCGGACGTGCTGCGCCGCGTCAACGAAGGCCGCGTCACCGAAGCTGCGCAGGCGATGGACAACTGGACCAGCGCCGAATTCAACGGCCAAACCTATGTGCTGGCCCCGCTGATCCGCCGTCGTGCCTCCGAAAAGAGCCTGTTCCTGACCCCCGATATGGAGGGGATGGAGCTTGATCCGCAACTGATGACGCCGGGCATGGTCATCCGCCCGGCCGAAGCGCCGGCGGCACCGCAACCTGCGCCCGCCGCACCGGCCCCCAAGCCCGTTATCACGCGCGTCGCCGATATTGCCGAAACACCGACGGCTCCAGCCCCGACGTCGCCGTCGATGGATGTTCAGGCCGCCTTGCTAAAGGCCGAGCAGGAGGCGCGGATTCAGGCCGAGTTCCGCCGTCTGGAGCAGGTGCGCCTCGAAGAGACGCAGCGCCGGGAGGCTGAGCGGGCTGCCGCCGAGGAGGCCCGTCAGCGCGAGGCCGAACGTGCCGAAGACGCGCGTCGCGCTGAGGCGGCGCGTCAGGCCGAAGCCCGCCGTCTGGCCGACGAAGCGCGTGCCCGCGAAGACGAGCGCCTGCGCGAGGAAGCCCGCCGTCTGGAGGCCATTCGTCTGGCCGAAGAAACCCGCGTTCGTGAGGAAGCGCGCCTGCGCGAAGAGGCGCGGTTACGCGAAGAAGCCCGTCTGCGTGAGGAGTTGCGTCAGCGCGAAGAAGCGCGTCTGCGCGAAGAGGCCAAGCTGCGCGAAGAAATCCGCCTGCGTGAAGAGGCGCGCTTCCGCGAAGACACCCTGCGTCAGGAGGCCATGCGTCAGGCTCAGGCTCTGGCGGCGGCCCGCGTCGCCGAAGAGGCGCGTCTGAGCGAACTGCGCCGTTTGGAGGACGCGCGCCTTGAACAGCAACGTCTGGAACGCCAGCGGCTTGAGGAAGAGGCGCGCCTGCGTGAAGAGGCGGCGCGTCTGGAGCGCGAGCGTCTGGAACAGGCTCGCCTGGAGCAGATGCGCCTCGAACAGGCCAGACTTGAGCAGGCCCGTCTTGAACAAGAACGTTTGGAGCGCGAACGCTTGGAGCGCGAGCGTCTGGAGCGTGAACGCGCCGAACGTGAGGCGCAGGCCAAACTTGAGCAAGCTCGTCTTGAACAACACAGACTCGAACAAGAACGCCTGGAACAGGAACGCCTTGAGCGGGAGCGTCTGGAACACGAACGGATAGAGCGTGAGCAGGCGGAAGCTGCCGCTCGCGCCGAGCGTGAACGCGCGGCTGAGGCGCAGAAAAGCGCGGATCAAACCCCCAAGCCCGCCGTCGATCCCGATGCGGAGGCGGTGCGCAAGGCGGAAGCGGCGGCGGCCCTGATGCGCCTCTATTCGCCGTATGCGACTATGGCCGGGCCTCTGGCCAAGCCGAAAGCGACACCTGCTACACCTTCGACACCTGCGCCGGCACCTGTTCAGGTCCCGCCGCACAATCCGCCGCCCGCGTCCGCCAAACCGACGTCGGCTCCGGCCGCGTTTGACATATCTTCGCGCCGTGACCCGGAACCTGCGCCTGTTACGGCTCAGGAAGCGGACGACGAGGCAGAGGATGCGCCGCTGGTGATGCGGCTGCATAGCAAGGTTGAACCGGGGGTGCGTCCCAACCCGTCGCTGATCGCGCCGCCCACGGTTGTGGCGTCTCCGGTCAGTGTCCAAACCGATGCGGCCGCCGCCTCGGCGCCTGCTCCGGCTCCGGTAGCCCCGCAGCCTCAGCTCGTGCCTGAGCCACCCAGAGAGACCCCCAAAGACACACCGATGCATTGGCGCGAGCAGTTGCAACACCCGGCAACGGGCGTGGCCACGGCTGCGGCCGCCGTGCAAAGCGACGCCCTGAGCTTCAATAGCCACGCAGCGCCGCAGACCTATGTCCATGCCGAAGAGGTGGTGGAAGACGACGAATGGCTGGCCGAAGATGGTCGCATCGCGGTTTCGACCGAAGAGGCAGAGGCCAATGAGCGCAGCCTGTGGCAGATGATCGCCTCAACCCTGCAATGGATCTTCATTTCGGTGATCGGTCTGGCCGCACTCGGTGGTGCGGCGGGGGCCTATCAGAAGGCCATTAATCTCGAAATGACCGAACCCGGCAATGCGGATGTGTTTACCACCATGTCGATTACGCTGGCGGTCGTGGGGATTGTCTGCGTCTGCGTCTCGGTGTGGTTGATCTTCCGCCGCTTGGGTGGGTTGAAAGACTGAAGTCTTAACTACGGATAGACACGGATGCGGCCTGAAGGCCGCCACACGGACACTCGCAAAGGTTTTACTATCTGTGCGTCAGCCATAAGCTAAAACAGAAAAGGCCCTGCCGAACCGGCAGGGCCTTTTGTCTTGCGCGATAGCCGTGTCTTACGACAGGCGGGTCGCCACCTGCGTGATGGCCTGATCGACCAGCGGATCGCTCTTCAGGCCGTCAACACGGCTGATGAGGATGTTTTCCGCGATCTGGGTTGCCAGATCGGCGGCCGCGGCCTTGACCTCGGACGCGGCCTTGGCCTCGGCCTGAGCGATCTTGGCTTCGGCCTGCGCCTGACGGCGCTTGATCGACTCGTCGAGCTTCGTCTTGGCCTCGGCGGTGAGGCGCTGGGCCTCTTCCTCGGCAAAGGCAATCAGTTCCTTGGCCTTTTGCTCGGCCTCAAGGCGCTCGGCCTTGATCTGGTTGAGCAGGGCCTGCGCTTCCTGACGGATACGCACAGCCTCATCCAGTTCGGCGCGGACGGCATTGCCGGTATCGGCCAGAGAGGCCCACAGCTTTTGCGGCACCTTCATGACGATCAAAAGCAGGAAGAAGCAGCCCAGACCGATACGGACCCAGGTTTCCGGATTGGCCCAGAAGGACGGTTCAGCGTGTTCCATCGGGTGCTCCTCAGCTCTTCTTCAGGGCGGCAGTCAAGGCCGTCTTGGTCGGGGCCTTGCCCGTCAGCTTTTCGACCAGTGCCGACGCGGTGTCGGTGGCGATCTCGGTGACGTGGGCTAGGGCTTCGTCGCGCTTGGCGCGGATCGAGGCCTCGGCTTCGGCCAGAATGCCGTTCAGACGGGCGTCTTCCTTGGCCTGAGCCGC
>NZ_JAIWNX010000309.1 GCF_020217185.1 Asticcacaulis sp. | reverse complement strand
AGCCCCTCGCCGGGCGGTGGCTTCGCCACCTTGGCCGCCGCCTCAATGGCGGCTTGAGCGGAATGATTCCAGTAGAAATCATTCCGCTCTAACATCCCTGCTACGTTGCGGCAGGGGTGTGGGTCCGTTGAAAGGATAGGCTCAGGCCTCTTTGACTTCGTTGCGGTATTTGCGATTGAACACCTTCTGCACCAGCACGAAGAACAGCGGAATGTAGAAGATGGCCAGCAGGGTCGCCGACAGCACCCCGCCGATCAGGCCTGTACCAATGGCGTGCTGCGCCCCCGACCCGGCCCCATTGGCCAAGGCCAGAGGCAGCACGCCGAAGGTAAAGGCGAACGAGGTCATCAGGATGGGCCGCAGACGAATGCGCGAGGCTTCCAGCGTGGCGTCGATCAGGCCCATGCCGCGTTCCTGAAGCGTGCGGGCGTATTCGACGATCAGGATGGCGTTTTTGCACGACAGGCCGATGGTGGTGAGCAGACCGACCTGAAAGAAGATGTCGTTGTCGAGCCCGCGCGCCCACGTGGCCACAAGCGCCCCCAGCACCGCCAGAGGCAGGACGAGGATGACCGAGAACGGAATGGTCCAGCTTTCGTACAAAGCCGCCAGCAGCAGGAAGACGACCAGCACCGAAAGCGCATAGAGCGCCGGGGCCTGTGCGCCGGATTCGCGTTCCTGCAAGGACAGGCCTGTCCATTCAATCGCTGTGCCCTGCGGCAGGTCCGTGGCCAGATCTTCGACCGCGGCCATGGCATCCCCCGACGATACGCCGTCGGCGGCTGCGCCCTGCACGCCTGTGGAAGGCGACCCATTATAGCGCTCCAGCGTCGGAGCCCCCGCCTGCCAGCGCGTCGAACCAAAGGCCGAGAACGGCACCATGGCACCGTCCTTGTTACGCACATACCAGCGGTTCAGGTCTTCCGGGCGCATGCGATAGGGGGTATCGGCCTGCACATAGACGCGCTTGACGCGACCGCGATCAATAAAGTCGTTGACGTAGGAGCCACCCCAGGCGGCGGCCAGCATGGCATTGATGTCCGACACGCTGACGCCCATAGCCCCGGCAGCCGTCTTGTTGATGTCGATCTTGAGCTGTGGCGTATAGTCCTGCCCACCGGAGCGCACCGAACCCAGTCGCGGGTCTTTTTCCGCGCGTCGGATAAAGTCGTTGCGCGCCGCCAGCAGCGCCTCCGGCCCGACGCCGCCGACATCCTTGATCACAAAGGAGAAGCCCGACGCATCGCCCAGAGAACGCACCACCGGCGGCTGGGTGGGGATGATGCGGGCATTGCGGTATTCGGGCTTGGCAAATTCCTTGCGCGCGCGTTCGATCACCGCCGGCACGCGCAGGTCGCTGCCCTTGCGCTCCTCAAACGGCTTCATGCGGATATTGACCTGCCCTTGATTCTGACCGTTGGAGCCGACGCGCGCAAAGACGTAGCGCGCCGTCGGGTCTTTTTGCAGATAGGCCTCGACCCTGGCCACCACCTCATCGGTCGTCTTGCGCGTCGTGCCGACGGGTAACTGAACGATGGTCTGCATGAAGCCCTGATCCTCATCCGGCAGGAAGGAGGTCGGCAGGACGCGGAACATCATGCCGCAGGCCACCAGCACCACGCCATAGATGACGAGATAACGCAGCGGCTTGCCGATAATGCGGCCAACGGCTCCCATATAGCCGTGGCTGGCGCGGGTGAAGCTTTTGTTGAACCAGCCGAAAAAGCCTTTCTTTTCGGCGTGCTTCTGAGGATCGACCGGCTTTAGGATGGTGGCGCACAGAGGTGGCGTCAGGATCAGGGCCACCAGCACCGACAAGGCCATGGCCGAGACGATGGTGATGGAAAACTGACGATAGATGATACCCTGCGTACCGCCAAAAAAGGCCATGGGTACAAACATGGCCGACAGGACCAGACCGATGCCGATCAGCGCGCCGGTAATCTCATCCATGGATTTTCGCGTGGCTTCCTTGGGGTCGAGCCCCTCTTCGTGCATCACGCGCTCAACGTTTTCAACGACCACGATGGCATCATCGACCAGCAGGCCAATGGCCAGCACCAGACCAAACATGGTCAGAAGGTTGATCGAATAGCCGAAGGCGGCCAAAATCCCCAACGTCCCCAGAAGCACCACCGGAACGGCGATGGTCGGGATGATGGTGGCGCGCCAGTTTTGCAAGAACAGGTACATGACGATGAAGACCAGCACGATGGCTTCGATCAGGGTCTTCACCACCTCCTTGATCGACAGCTTGATGAAGTCAGTCGAGTCATTGGGGATGGCGTAGGTGATGTTCTTGGGGAAGCTTTTCGACAGCTTTTCCATCTCGGCCTTGACCAGCTCAGCGGTTTTCAGCGCATTGGCCCCGGTAGCAAGGCTGATGGCGATGCCGGTGGCCGGCTGTCCGTTGATGCGGCTGATCGAGTCGTAGCTCTGCTGCCCCAGCTCGACGCGCGCCACGTCGCGCAGATACACGGTCGCGCCCGACGTATCGCTTTTGACGATGATATTCTGGAACTCGTCTGCCGTGGTCAGGCGCGACTGCGAGGTGATGGTGGCATTGAGCGCGATATCGTCTGTGGTCGGCTGCGCCGCCAGTTGCCCGGCGGAAACCTGAGCGTTCTGGGCACGGATGGCCGTCACCACATCGGCGGGCGTCAGGTTAAAGGCCACCAGCTTTTCGGGATTGAGCCAGATACGCATGGCATAGCCGGAACCGAACACATTGCTTTCGCCCACCCCGTCCACGCGCGCCAGCGTGTCCTGCACATTGGATACCAGATAGTCACCAAGGTCGGCATTGGTCAGCGATCCATCCGTTGAATACAACGAAATGACCATCAGCATGTTGTTGGAGGCCTTGTTGACCCGCACGCCCTGCGCCTGCACATCCTGCGGCAGGCGGTTGATAACGGCCTGCACCTGATTTTGCACCTGCACCTGAGCCGTGTCGATATTGGTCCCCGCTTCGAAGACGAGGGTGACATTGGCAGAGCCGCTGTCCGAAGACGAGGCCGTGATGTATTTCAGGCGATCGAGCCCGGTCATCCCCTGCTCGATGATCTGCGTCACCGAATCCTCGACCGTTTTCGCCGACGCCCCTGGATAGGAGGCGTTGATGCGCACCTGCGGCAGGGCGATGTCCGGATACTGTTCAACCGGCAGGGTACGGATCGAAAGTAGCCCGGCCAGCATGATGACAATGGCCACCACCCAGGCAAAGATGGGGCGGTCAATAAAGAAACGGGACAGCATGAAAACCCTTGGTCAGGCGACGTCAGCGGTGAGATGTCTTGGCCCACATCCGTCCCTGTGACAAGCCTTCATCGGCCCGGAGAAAAGAAGCCGCAAGCGCCAGAGAAAGGCTCGCTTGCGGCCAGAACAGGATGTGCACCACAAACTGTTACGGTAGGCGCTTACAAATCCGTCGCCCGTCTCAGCATTCGGTATCACAATTTTACAGCTTACGCCGTCAGGCGCGCCGGGGCGGTTTCGTCGAGCACCTGCGCCGCCGGGCGGCCGAAATAATAGCCCTGCGCCTCGTCACAGCCTTCGCTGCGTAACAATTCAAGCTGCGCCACCGTCTCGACGCCTTCGGCAAGAACCGGCACCTCAAGACTGCGCCCCAGCGCCAGAATGGCGCGGATGATGGCACGCGCCTGCGGGCTCTGTTCGGCCTCCATCAGGAAGGAGCGATCAATCTTGATTTTGTCGAAGGGGAAGGCATTGAGCGTATCGAGCGACGAATAGCCCGTACCAAAGTCGTCAATGGCGATGGTTACGCCGAAGCCCTTGATCTGACGCAGAATATGCAGGGCACGCGCCTTGTCGCCGATAATGGTCGATTCGGTGATTTCAAGTTCAAGACGACGCGGCGACAGGCCGGTCTCGATCAGGATGGACTGCACCATACCGACCAGATCGGGGTGCGTTAGCTGCACCGGCGACAGGTTGACGGCCACCTTGGCCCCATTGGTCCAGGTGGCGGCCTCAGCGCAGGCCGTGCGTAACACCCACTCACCGATGTCGAGTATAGCCCCGCATTCTTCGGCCACGGGGATAAAGTCGGCCGGGCTGACAAAACCGCGCTGCGGATGCTGCCAGCGCAGCAGGGCCTCATAGCCCGTAATGGCCTGCGACGTGACCGACCGCTGCACCTGATAGTGGACGCGCAGTTCGTCACGGGCGATGGCCTGCCACAGGTCCTTGGCGAGCGCGCGCCGGTCGCGGGCGGCTTCATCCATGCGCGCTTCGTAGTAACAAACGGCCTCATGGCCGTTTATGCGCGGCTGCGCCTTGGCGCGATAGAGCGCCAGATCGGCATTGTTCATCAAAGGCTCACGCCCGTCGGCATCGTCGGGATAGACGGCCACGCCCATCGACCCGCCGGGAGAGACCTCAAACCCGTCGAGGTCGATAGGATCGTGCAGGGCCGCGTCCACACGGCTGACGAAGTCGCTGAGTTCGCGCGCTTCCGCAAATGTCTTGACGCAGGCAAATTCGTCGCCGCCGATGCGCCCCACGAACTCGCTGTCACCACACAGGCGCTGAAGGCGTTCGGCGATGATTTTCAGCACCTGATCCCCGGCCGCGTGGCCGCGCACGTCATTGATTTCCTTGAAGCGGTCAAGGTCGATGGCCACCGCCGCCACCTTGTGACCTGTACGCGCCGCGCGTTCCAGTTCGCGGTCCGCGTGCTGATTGAAATGCTCACGATTGGGCAGACCCGTCAGGCCGTCGTGGCGCGCCATGTGCGCGATACGGTCCTCGTCGCGGCGGCGCGCCGTGATGTCATCAATCGTTGTCACCCAGCCGCCTTCGGGCAAGGGCCGGTAGGTCACCGAGAGCACGGTGCCATTCGCCGATTCTGAAATCAGCGTCCCGCCTTCCGGCTGGGCAATCAGGTCCATGTGCATGCGATAGCGCGCCTCGATCTGCGCTTCGGTCGCCCCGGCGCGGCGCAGAATATTACCCAGCACCTCGCGGAAAGGCGTGCCCGGACGCGCCATGTTCGGGTCATTGCCAAACATGCTGTAAACGCGCGGGTTGGCGAAAACGAGCCGATGATCGGCGTCATAGAGGCTGAGCCCTTGTGACATGTGGCGCAAAGCGGTGTCGAAATTGTGCGTGGTCCGCTTCAGTTTTTCCCGATCCGCCCGGCGCTGCGTGATATCGCGCGTCACCTTGGCAAAGCCGATCAGTGTGCCGTCGCTCTCGTACATGGGGGTCAGGATGACGTGGGCCAGGAAGGTTGTGCCGTCCTTGCGCACGCGCTCGCCCTCCTCTTCGTAACGACCCTGTTCCAGTGCCGCCTGCAATATGGCCTGCGGCTTGCCGACCTCGCGGTCAGCTTCGGGGAAGAAGGTGGCAAAGGATTGGCCCACAATCTCGGACGCTGCATAGCCCTTGAAACGCTGCGCCCCGGCATTCCAGTTGCTGACCCGCCCCTGCGGATCGAGCATGTAGATGGCATAGTCGCGCACCGAGTCGATCAGAATACGCATGTGCCGCTCATTGGCGGCGACAGCGGCTTCGAACTTCTGACGCTGACTCAGGCTCATAATGCACAGGCCCATCACCGCGATGGCCACTACGGCCACCGTGATCGACATGCTGCCCGGATTGAGCATCAGGCCGCCCGTCGCGATACGCGGATCGGGCGTGACGTCCACGGCCCCCATGCCGATAAAGTGGTGTGCCACAATCCCCAGCACCATCAGACCGGTGGCCCCTGTCAGGGCATACCGATAGCGACTGGTTGCCAGCCACAGGGCCGCCGCTTCGAACACCATACCCAGCAGAACGGAGGCCGCGACCAGTTCCGTGTGCCAGCCGATGTGCGCGGGCGCGATAACCGCCGACATGCCCGTATAGTGCATCCCCGCCACGCCCAGTCCCAGCAAGGCCCCGCCGACGCCGCGCCACAGACCTTGGCGCTCCGAAACGGCCAGAGCCATACCGGCACTGGTAATGGTCACGGCGATTACCAAAGACAGGAAGGTTTTGAAAAGGTCGTAGCCGGTGGCGACGCCGGCGCTATAGGCCAGCATGGCGATAAAGTGCGTCGCCCAGATGCCAAAGCCGGCGGCCAGCCCCGCCATAGCCACCCAGCGCCAGCGTTCAGCCCCGTCCGTCTCGCGGGCGCGTCGGGCCAGTCTGAGCGCTGTGAAGGAAGCCGAAACGCAAACCAGCGCCGCCAGTACGACCAGCGCCCAGTCGTGCTGATCCCGTAAGCACGCGATAACTCTCAGCATTTTCAAGCGTCCCACTCAGTGCGTTTTGCACACTTTCTACAAAGCCTTGCCATGGAAGGCTTTTCGATTGTGTTAACACCGATACGTCTGACGCGCCGGACGGGTTCAGGTGCCCGGCAAGGTCTTGCTGAGGAGACGCTTGAGCTGAATCTGCTGAAGACTGCGTTCAGCATTGGCGCGGGCGCAGCGCGCCGCCTGCTGCGGCGTTTCGCGCAAGGACCCGATCATGGCGCCTTCATAGAGCAGCAGCCATTCATGCGACAGGCTATCGGCCATGTCGGCATAGCCCGCCTCCCCCAGCAGGGTTTCAAACCATTCGCGCAACTGATGGCGGGCGGCGGCCACAACGTCAGCTATCGCCGGTTTGGCAGAGCCAAATTCAACCGTAGCCGTAATCAGCAGGTCCCCCCGCATCGTCGCTTCCGACACCTGGGGCAGGGCATCGAACAGAGACAGGGGTCGCGATTTGACCTCCCCCGCTTCGACAGCGATCTTGAGCGCGGCAAAATGCGAAATATGCCAGCGTTCAAGGCAGGCGAGGATCAGATCGTCCTTGGACGGGAAGTGGCGATAGAAACTGGCCTTAGCGACCGCTGAATCCGCGATGATGCGATCAATACCCGTCGCGCGAAACCCCTGCGTGGCAAATAACGGCAAGGCCGTCTGCACAATGCGATCCCTGACGCCCGTTTTCGTTCCAGCCATGTCCGACCCTCCCTGTGAGTGACGCCGATTTTGACAGACAAGTCTGTCCTGTCAACGTTTACACATCGCTGCGCAGAGGCTTTATTAAGCATTTTCTGTTTAGGTGGCGGAGATATCATGGTGGGTATGCACCCGCACAAGGACTTTTAGCTGCATGCCCGAACGCGACGACTACAAAAACCAGCGCGACCGCTACATTGCCTTTTCCCTCGCGGCGGCCGATCTGCTGGTTGAAGTCGATGAGGGCGGAAAAATCGCCCGCACCATCGGGGCCACCAACGCCCTTCTGGCCGAAGACGCACAAAGCGTCAAAGGGCAGGCCATCGAAGCGCTGTTTCCATCCGCAGATCGTTATCTGGTCGCCCGCCTGCTGGCACGGGCGCGCGAAATCGGGCGTATCGACCCGGCCACCGTCCGCCTGAAACCCGATGGCCGCAAACCGATCCATGTCAATCTGGGGGCCTGTTATCTGCCCGATCGGCAGCGGACCTTCGTGACCGTCACCGTGCTGTCTGAGCCGCTGGTCAAGGCCTTGCCTGAACGCGATGATATTTCGGGCCTGCTCGATCTGTGCGAATTCCAGCATATGGCCTCGCGGTCCATTAAACCGGGGGATGCCGGTTCGGGTGCGGCCATGTTGCAGGAAATGCAGCTGATCCGGCTGAATGGCCTGAGCGACGCCATGGACAAGATGCCGCAGTCGCGCTCTGAACAGTTGATGGGTGAAATCGGTGCCCTGCTGCGCGCCTCCTCCGGGCCGACCGGCGCGGCCGCCCGTCTGGGAGACGATGAGTTTGGCCTAATGGCCGATCAGGGCTCCAACGCCATCAGCGAAGCGCAACTGATGGGGGATATTCAGCAGGTGCTGAGTAATGCCGGGGTCAAGGAAGACCGCGTGTCTTCCAGCATCGTTACCCTGTCTATGGATACCACAAACCTCAGCGAAGACAGCGTCGCCAAGGCCCTGTCCTACGTCGTGGACAAGTTTACCAAGACCGCGACGCTTGAAGCGCGTGATCTGCAAAACAGCCTGAACGCCGCCATCAACGCCGCCGTCGATCAGTACGCCCGCGTCAAGGCCGTCCTCGCCGCCGGTCAGTTCACCCTGCATTATCAACCGGTTGTGGACATAGCGTCGCGTGAGGTTCATCACTACGAAGCGCTGTTGCGTTTCAACGGCGGGCTGGATTCCTACGACACGGTGCGCTTTTCCGAGCAGGTGGGGCTGGCGGTCGAATTCGATCTGGCCGTCTGCGACAAGGCGATCAGCGCCCTGCATCAGTATCCCGGCGAATCCATCGCCATGAACCTTTCGGGCCTTTCGGTGCAGAACGCGCAGTTCCGCGACCGCCTCAGTGCCCGCCTTAAAGCCGAGCCTGCGCTCAAAAACCGGCTGATGTTCGAACTGACCGAGTCGCACATGATCGAGGATGTCGAGGACGCCGCGCGCTTCCTCGCCGATCTGCGCCGCCGCGGATATGAAATCTGTCTGGATGATTTCGGCTCAGGGGCCGCCGCCTATAATTATCTGCGCCGCTTCGATGTGGACTATATCAAGATCGACGGCCCGTTCCTCAAGACCGCCCTCACCCAGCCGCGTCAACGCGCACTCATCCACTCCCTGAGCATCCTGTGTCAGGAACTGAAGTGCAAGTGTATCGGCGAAATGATCGAGTCAGAGGACATGGTGCGTCTGGCCAAAGACCTCGGCATCACCCACGGACAGGGCTGGCTGTTCGGTAAGCCCGCCGCCCAGATTCCGCCGCGCAGCAATGCGGTATCCCATGCCGTGGCGCGCCGTAAAGGGGTCAGGGAAACCTGGGGCTGATCCCTCCCCTTGTCAGGGTCATTTTGACGGTCTAATCTCCTCGCTGGGGGAGAAAGCAGCATGTTCTCAGCTATTTTCAATCGCGGCTTCGACCTGTTGGGCCGGCACTTTGTGCTGATCTTTGGCACAGCCTTTTTTATCATGGGCCTGCCGTCGGTGCTGGGGGCCATCTTCCTCTACGATCTGACCGGAAACACAGGCGACAAGCTGTTTGAGTCGCTGTTTACCCACGGCTGGCCGGCTGTCGCCTATGCCGTACTTTGCGTGGCGCTTTATCTGATCAACTATTCGGTCATCACCGAAATTGCCGTGACGGGCCTGGCGCGCAGTGAGTTCCGCTTGGCCGACGCTCTGGGCCGCAGCCTGATGAATATTATTCCTCTGCTGATTCTCTTTTGCCTGTGCGGGCTGTTGGTCGGGCTGGGGTTCATGCTGCTGGTTATACCCGGCATTATTCTGATGCTGGCCTTATCGGTCACCTGCACCGCCTATATTGCTGAGGGTAAGACCGGAATCACAGACGCTATGCAACGCAGTTTTGAGCTGACGCGCGGCCATCGCTGGGCGTTGCTGGGGGTGTTTATCTGTGTGGGCTTGCTGGAAATGGTTATCGGGGCCATTGCCGAAGCCCCGATGCTGTTGGTCGGTCAGGACCTGCCGCAGCCCGTGATTATCGGCGCGTCCACCCTGATCAACACGCTGAGCGATGCCTTTTCTCTGGTGTTCAGCGTCGCCGCCTATGTGTGCCTGCGTCAGGCCAAGGAAGGCCAGCCGACCGACAGCGCGGCGGATGTCTTTGGCTGACGGTTTTTATTCGTCGAACTTGTCCTTGCGGCGGCGACCCAGAAGCATTCGCCCCTCAAGCTGCGCCCGCAGGGCGGCATAATAGGCCCGCAGGAACGCCTCGTCCGAAGGGATATCGCTGGCGATCTTGGGTTCGACCCAGCCGATGCGCGCCTTGATGCGATCGGCGACGGCACGCAAGGTGGTCGCACGCTTTTCGCGCAAGACCTCTTCCAGCACGCCCAGTTCCTTTTCGCCATACACGCTGATCTGTTCCGGCGTAAAGGTGAGGCCGGGCGACGTGACCGGGGCCTGTTCAGCCAGATCGAAGCTCAGGCGCTCACGCGGTACATGCACGACGCGCGTACCGCCCAGAAAATCACCCAGCCGCGCCCGCGACGTATTGAACAGCGGCAACAGAGCAAGAGTCAGGGTCCAGATCAGGGCCACCAGCGACACCCAGCCGCCATTGACGCTGGCCTGAAGCGCCAGAGTCAGGGGCAGGTACAGCTCCACCTCACGCAGGGCGTTGCGTGTAATCACCGCTGAGGGCGTCAGATGACCGCCATCGTGCGAAATGACGCGAATCTTCATCACCCGCTTGCCCGGCGTGGCGGCGCGCGGCCCCAGCTCAAACAGCATGAAATAGCCCGAGCGCAGGAAGAAGCCGATCAGTACAAACAGGATAAACAGCGCCTGAATGGCGGGATGATCCATCTTCACATTGTCGAACTTCAGGTGTTCGAACGGCAGGAGGATGTACAGGATCACCAGCACAACGGGCGCCAGAATGATGATCAGAAAGTCGATCACCAGCGCCGCCAGACGCGAGGCGAAGGAGGCCGTGCGAAACGACAGCACCACGCCTTCGGGCGTCGTCACCGGCGTGACGGGGCCCTCTGTGGACGGCAGGGCGACGGCCCCGCCCTTCATCAGGTCAGGTCTGGGCATGGCCGACCTCATGACTGAGCTTTGGCGGGCGCGGTTTGCGCAGACGACCGACCGCGATGAAATAGGCCAGCCAAAAGACCAGCATCACCCCGCCAAACGTAAAGCGCGCCCACATCTCGGTCACCGTCTGACGCGCCACGCCTTCGATAAAGCCGGCGATGACCAACATCAGCATGGCCCCCAGCATGGCCGTCCCGGCCAGTCGCCCGGCTTCGGCCAGCGCCGCCTTGCGCGTCAGGTGGCCGGGGAACATGATGCGCCGCGCCAGATGAAACCCCGCCGCCGCGCCGATGACGGCCGCCGTCAGCTCGGTCGTGCCGTGAATCGACAGCCAGGCTATGAAATCCGGTCCCAAACCGCGTGAGGCAAACAGCCACACCATCGCCCCGACCGACATGCCAAAGACAATCATCAGAAAGGCCGTCGGCAGGCCGCCGATCACCCCCAGGGCAAAGGCCGATAACGTCACCTGCGTGTTGTGGCTCATCAGGAAGACCGAAAAGGCCGCGAGCGGTTCACCGCTTTCGCTGCCGCCAATGGTCTTGCGCAGGTCGTCAACGCTGGCGTTCAGATCACGGCCCTGCGACATGCCCCCGACCAGCGGATCGTACCAACTGGGGTCGGCCATGCACATCAATATACCCCCGACAATCCCCAGCACCAGACACAGGGTGGACAGGGACAACTCCCCCCATAGGGCGCGCACCGAGCGCGGCAGGTCGCGCAGGAAAAAGTCGCGAACAATCACGCCGGGCCGGGCGTGCGGTCCGTACATGTAGACATAGGCGCGCGCACACAGGGCCTGCAGGAAGGTGATCAGGTTGCGATCCAGCGAGATCGACTGCGCCATCGACAGAGACGATACCGTCGAACGGTAAAGTACCGGCAGGTCCAGCAATTCCTCGGTGGTGAATTTGCGCAAGCCTCCGTTTTCAGCGCGGTCGATCTGTTTGGCCAGCGCCTTCCAGTCCTTTTCGCGCGCTTCGCGGAACTTCTGGCTCTTGAGTTGCAGAGGGGGCTTTTCGTTGGCAGCTTCGCTCACAACCGGTCCTCCCGTTTCATTTCCAGATATTTGAGCACCAGTTGCACGGCCATGGCCTCAGTGGTGGGCTCCAGCACTTCGATACCGTAGCGGCGCAACGTCGCGTGGACGGTTTCGCGCTGTTGCAACAGGCGGCGGGCGAAGATGGCGCGCGTGACGTCATCAGCCGCCTGCGGTTCGGACGCGGCCAGCCCCTCCAGCACCTCATCGCGGAAGGCGACAAAGACGATCAGGTGCTTTTTCGACAGGCGCTGCAAGGCTTCGAGCATCAGGTCGGCGCTGATTTCGTCGATAAAGTCGGTAAACAGCACGATCAGCGAACGGCGTGCGATCTTCGACCCCAGATCGGCCAGGGCCAGCGTATGGTTGGTTTCTTCGGGCCGATCGTCGAGGCCCGACAATTGCGCCTTCAGCGTCTCATAGGCCTGCGTCCCGGCCAGCAGCGGCGCATTGTGATACGGCCGCGCCGCAAAAGCGAAAGAGCGTACATTGTCGCCGATTTTCAGCGCGCAGTAGCCCAGCAGCAGGCCGGCATAGAGGGCGCGGTCGAGCTTTTTGACCCGCAGCAGCGGCTCACCCATCAGGCGGCCGGTGTCGAAGGCCAGCACGATATGGTGGTTGCGCTCGGTCTGAAACTCACGCGACAGCAGTTTGAGGTGACGCGCCGAGGAGCGCCAGTCGATGCGGCGATGGTCCTGCGACGAGTCGTATTCGCGCAGTGCGTGGTATTCGGAGCCATTGTGCAACTGGTTCTGCACCCGCACCCCATAGACGGAGTCACGTGAAAACAGGGCGGCGGCGTCCTGCTGTACGCCCTCAATATCCGGCGTGACCACCATTTCGGCCTTAAGCGGCACGATCTTCTGCACATAGCCGAGGCCCAAAACACCGCTCCAGCGCAGATGCGCGGTTTCCACCGCCGCCTTGCCGCGCGCCGTGGCGCGCAGGGCCAGTTGTCCCTTGAACAGGCCAGCATCGGGGCTCAGGGTCAGACCGGCCTGCGGCGTTTGCAGGCGTGACGACACGCCCCAGCGGATTTCGATCTTTTTGGGCGTGCGCGCCTTAAAGCGCACGGCGTAGGCAAAGCCATAGTCGCGCCCGACACCGATGCGACGCGGCAGGGGGATATCCAGCGTCAGGTGCGACGGCAGCGGCGCAAAAACCCCCTCAAACACCGCCAGCGCCATCAACCCCAGCATGATCAGCGGCATGACCCACCAGACGGCAGGCGCTATAAAGACCACCCCCGCCCCCAGAAGGACGCAGGCGATCAGTATCCGGATCAGGCGCGGGGTGGGATGGATCATCTGGGGATCTCGATACGCTCCAGAAGGCCTTGCAGGACGCCGTCCACCGACTGCCCCTCGATTTCGGCCGAGGGCGACAGCAGCACGCGGTGGCGCATGGACGGCAGGTACAGCGCCTTGATGTCGTCCGGCAGCACGTAGTCGCGTCCGTCCAGCGTGGCGCGCGCCCGCGCCGCCCGCGCCAGCAGCGCGCCAGA
>NZ_JAIWNX010000308.1 GCF_020217185.1 Asticcacaulis sp. | reverse complement strand
TCCATGGCCGGCGTGCCCGACGTCATCATCGAGCGCGCCCTCACCCACTTCGAACGCATCCACCCGGACTACGCCGAGGGTGTCCGGGCGGCATTGAACATACCTTCCCTTTTAGAGTTGCAAATTTCGCAACCCTAAATGACCCGCTCGGCCTCTACTCGCAACGCCGTGGAAGAGGTACATCGGGTTCATCAGTACCGCGTACCACCGTCTGCGTTCGCTTCGCAGCGCTCTCTCACTCTCTCACAGTCACGTTCTGCACCGGCAAGGTGCGCACCAGAGGACCGAAAGCCTCTGAACGGCGAAGCCTTGCCTGATACGGACGGCCCCACCCAAGAGGATACATCATGACCTTCCGCGCCAAATCCCTCATCAATGCCGACGACACCGCGTTCATCTTCATTGATCATCAGCCGCAAATGTCGTTCGGCGTCACCAATATCGACCGCCAGCTCCTGAAGAACAACACCATCGCCCTCGCTAAGACCGCCAAGCTGTTCGGGGCTCCGGTCATCCTGACATCGGTCGAAACCGAAAGCTTCTCAGGCTATATCTGGCCGGAACTGCTGGATGTCATTCAGCAGGACCCCATTGAACGCTCGTCGATGAACTCGTGGGATTCCGAAGCGCTGGTAGCCGCGGTCAAGGCGACCGGCAAAAAGAAGCTGGTCATCGCTGCCCTGTGGACCGAAGCCTGCCTGCTCTTTCCGGTCCTGTCGGCGCTCGAAGAAGGCTACGAGGTTTTCATCGTCACCGACGCGTCCGGCGGCACGTCTCAGGAATCGCACGATGCGGCCGTGCGCCGTATGGAACAGGCCGGCGCCCATTCCATGACCGCCGTGACGGTGCTGCTGGAACTGCAACGCGACTGGGCCAACCGCGGCACCTATAACGGCGTCATGGAGATCGTGCGTGAGCATTTCGGCGCTTACGGCATGGGCGTCGATTACGCCTATACCCACGTCCACAAGGCTCCGCAGCGCGGTGCCTTCCCGCACAAGGTCATCAAGACCGAAACCCTTGAGCACGCCTGACGTCCGCCCCGACGTCCGACGGAGCTGTCCCACCCCGCCGCTCCTGTCGCGTGTGCTCTGGCCGCCTGTCCCCTCCCCGCCCGGACAGGCGGCCCTCCTTCCCCGTCGAGGTCCGCTGATGACGCTCTCCCTGATCAACCGCCGACGCGCTCTGACGGCTTCGGCTGCCCTTCTCGCCACCTCCGCCTTCGCCAAGGACGATGCCATGACTCCCGACCTGATCCTCTACAACGGCAAACTGACGACGCTGGATCGCGCCAACCCCACCGCCACCGCTGTGGCCATTACCAATGGCGTGTTCAGTGCGGTGTCTTCTGACAGCGAGATCATGAAGCTGAAAGGGGCCAAAACGCAGGTGATCGACCTGAAAGGCAAGCGCGTTCTGCCCGGCCTGAACGACAGCCATACCCACCTGATCCGTGGCGGCCTCAACTATCTGATGGAACTGCGCTGGGACGGCGTGAAGTCGGTGGCCGATGCGCTCGATATGCTGAAGGCTCAGGTGGCGGTGACGCCCGCCCCGCAATGGGTGCGCGTGGTCGGCGGCTTCAGCGAATATCAGTTCGCCGAAAAGCGTTTGCCTACGCTGGAAGAGATCAACGCCATTGCACCCAATACCCCCGTCTTCATCCTGCACCTCTATGACCGGGCGCTCCTCAATCAGGCGGCCTTGCGTGCCGTGGGCTACGACAAAAACACCCCCAACCCGCCGGGCGGCGAGATCCAGCGCGACAGCGCCGGCAACCCGACGGGCCTTCTGATCGCGCGGCCGAATGCCCTGATCCTCTATGCGACACTGGCTAAGGGGCCGAAGCTGTCCCCCGCCGATCAGGTCATATCCACCCGCCACTATATGAAAGAACTGAACCGGTTGGGTATCACCTCGGTGATCGATGCGGGCGGCGGCTTTCAGAACTATCCCGAAGACTACGACACCATCGGCACCCTGGCCGCCAAGGATCAGTTGACGGTGCGCATCGCCTATAACCTGTTCACCCAGAACAAGGGCAAGGAGCTTGAGGACTTCCGGACCTGGACGAAGCTGGTGAAGCCCGGTCAGGGTGACGCCATGTATCGCCACAATGGCGCAGGCGAAATGCTGGTCTTTTCCGCCGCCGATTTTGAAGATTTCAAGGAACCGCGTCCGGACCTGTCGGCGGCGCTGGAAGACGAGCTTTATGCCGTAACGAAGCATCTGGTCGAAAACCGCTGGCCGTTCCGCATCCACGGCACCTACGATGAATCGATCTCCCGCTTCCTCGATGTGTTTGAGCGCGTCAACGCCGAGATACCGTTCGGTGACCTGCACTGGATCATCGACCACGCCGAAACGATTTCGCCGCGCAATATCGACCGCATCAAGGCCCTGGGCGGCGGCATCGCCGTGCAGCATCGCATGGCCTATCAGGGCGAAGCCTTTGTCGCCCGCTATGGCGCAAGAGCCGCTGAACAGACGCCGCCGGTCAAGCGTATGATCGACGCTGACCTGCCCGTCGGAATGGGCACGGACGCCACACGCGTGGCCAGCTATAATCCGTGGGTCGGTCTTTACTGGCTGATTTCGGGAAAGACGCTGGGCGGCCTTTCTCTCTACACCGCGCAGAACCGTCTGGACCGCGAAGAGGCGGTGCGCCTTTACACCGAAGGCTCGGCTTGGTTTTCCACCGAAAACGGTCGCAAGGGCGCTCTCAAGATCGGGCAATATGCCGACCTCATCGTCCTGCCGCAGGATCTGATGTCCATGCCGGAAAGCGACATCAAAGACCTCTATTCCAGCCTGACTGTTGTGGGCGGCAAGGTCGTCCACGCTCAGGATGAGTTCAAGCCGCTGGCCCCACCCCCCCTGCCGATCAGTCCAGACTGGTCGCCGGTACGCACCTTCGGGGGCTATCAGCACAAAAAGGCCGATGTGGCTTCGCTCGACCGCATTTCGCGCGTCGCCTGCGCCTGCGACAGCGACTGCACGGTTCACGGCCACGCCCACGGTCAGGCCTATGCGTCAAACGTGCCGGCCCACAATCTGCGCGACTTCTGGGGCGTACTCGGCTGCGCCTGCTTCGCCTGAGGAATGAGGACATGAAAACGCAAACGCTCAAAATCGCTATCGGGCTTCTGCTCGGTTTCGCCATTGGTCTCGGCTGCAATCTGGCGGGCATCCCCAGCCCCGCCCCGCCGGTGCTCACCGGTGCGCTTCTGGTCCTGTCCATGACCATCGGCTGGATACTGACTGATCGCTGGTTCGCCCAACGCCCGAAGGTCAATGAAGCCAATTGCGCCGGTCCCACCGGTGAACCCAATAAGGATCAGATGTGATGACACAGCTCATACTCGGCATAGCTCTCGGGCTCGGCATCGGTTTTATCTGCCGCTATTTCGATCTGCCCCTGCCCGCGCCGCCCCGACTGGTGGGGGCCCTGCTCGTCGTGGCCATGACGCTGGGCTTTATGGCCGGCGGGTCGTTCTGATGTTCGCCGCCCTTCTCGCGGCTGTATCGCTGGCCGGGGAACCGGCCAGCCCCCCGCCGCTCCTGAAGCTCACGCTGGAAACGAGGCTGAGGTATGAAAACCTGTCTGAGGATACGGCTGCGGGGATGTCTCGACCGACTTCGGATGACTATGTCCTGCGGCGCGCTCTGGTGGGCCTCGACTGGGCTATCGACGAAAACCTTCGCGTTTTGGGCCAGCTTGGATTCCACGACGTTGTGGGCCAGAAAGGCCCCCTGACCGCCACAGAAGAGAGCGGCACCGATATCCAGCAGGCCTTTGTGGAATATCGCCATCGGACCCTAAGCCTGCGTACCGGACGACAGGAAATGCCGCTCGGTGCGCAACGCCTGATCTCCCGTCGTGATGGTCCCAATATCCGTCAAAGCTTTGATGCGGTGCGTGTCACTATCGGCGGGCTGAGCGGGTTTGTCGGTCATCCGGTGCGGATTGGCCATAAGGCCTTCGATGATGCGACGAACCGGGATCAAACCTTTTACGGTCTGTATGCAGCCTTCAAGGTGCCCCCCCTCACAGGGATGCAGGCTGATCTCTACGCGCTGCGGCTGGAACGCAAGGCGGTCCGCTTTGGCGCCGTGACGGCCGATGAAGACCGGACCAGCCTCGGTGCGCGCCTCTCTGGAGCGCACGAGGCCTTCGACTATGATGTCGAGGCGGTCATTCAGGGCGGCACCTTCGGCTCCCAAACCATAGAGGCTCATTATGTATCGGCAAATCTGGGCTACACCCTGACGGGTGACAGGGCCCCGCGGATTGCGCTGAAATTCGATCAGGCCAGTGGAGATGACGGAAAGGGCCGTTTAAAGACCTTCAATCCGCTTTTCCCGCGCGGGTCCTACTTCGATGAGGCGGGTCGGATCGGTCCGGCCAATCTGGTGCGGCTGGGCAGTACCCTGACACTGAAGCCGCATCGAACCGTGACGCTGACGATAGGCGCAGACGGTCTCTGGCGCGACCGCGTCTCGGACGCCCTTTACCGACAGCCGAACCTGCCCGTACCCGCAACGGCGGGAATAGGCGGACAATATACCGGCGCACAGGCCTTCGTCGGGGCCACATGGCAGGTCACGCCGGCACTGAGCCTGACTACCCATCTGTCGCACCTCAATATCAGCTCGCGTCTGAACGGCATCGGTATTGCCGACAGCCGTTACATCGGTGTCTGGCTGGGCTGGCACCGTTAGGGCATACCGGGACTTAAGGAACCTGATCCATGACGCTTGATACCAAGACGGCCCTCTGGCTGGTGCAAAAACCGGTTTTACTGTGGCTGCCGCGCCTGATGCTGGCCGCGATGTTCGTCGAAAGCGGGGTGGATAAACTCCTGCATTGGGCGGCCTATGTCAACGAAGCCGCCGCCCACGGCATTCCGCTGGCTCCCTTGTCGCTTGCGCTGGCGATCAGTGTGGAAATTCTGGGCAGTGCGGCACTGCTCGCCGGTGTTTGCCTGACCCCGGCCCTGCTCGCCCTTGCCGTTTACACGCTTATCGTCAACTTTTTCTACTTCGACTTCTGGGCGATGGTGGAACCCGCCTCCCTGATGGCGCGCAAGGCATTTCTGAAAAACATCGCCGTCGCCGGAGGCTTGCTGAGTGGGTTGGCCCTGACGCTTCGCACGCGCATCGGGGAGGCAAAGTCATGAGCCCTTCATCATCCACCGAGCGCCCGTCGGGGGCCTTTGCGCCTTTGGCACAACCCGTTTTTGCCGTGCTTTGGGTCGCAACGGTACTCGGCAACACCGGCTCCTTTATGCGCGATGTCGCCTCGGCATGGCTGATGACCGATCTTTCGGGATCGCCCGCCGCCGTTGCCATGGTTCAGGCCGCCGCCACCCTGCCCATATTTCTGCTGGCCATCCCGGCAGGCGTGCTGACCGATATTGTGGATCGGCGTAGGCTGCTGATTTTTATCCAGCTTCTCTTGGCAAGCGTCAGCCTGACCCTGATGATCCTGACCTCGACCGGACAGATGTCCGTCACGACGCTGATTGCCGCCACCTTTGTCGGCGGGATCGGCGCCGCCCTGATGGGACCAACCTGGCAGGCCATTGTACCGGAGCTGGTGGCCAGGACGGATATAAAAAGCGCCATTGCGCTCAACTCTCTGGGCATCAATATTTCCCGTGCCATCGGCCCGGCGCTGGGCGGGATTTTGCTGGCGGCCTTCGGCGCGGGACTTACCTACGGTGTGGACGTAGCGACCTATGGTTTTGTTATAGCGGCCCTATTGTGGTGGAAGCGTCCGGCGATGAGCCGCACCCACTTGTCTGAGTCTTTCGGCGGGGCGTTCCGCGCCGGCCTGCGCTACGTGAAATCGAGCCGTCCCCTGCACCGGGTGCTCATCCGGGCCTTTGTCTTTTACCTGTTTGCCAGTGCGCTGTGGGCGCTTCTGCCTCTGGTGGCCCGCACGCAGCTTATGGGTAACGCCGGTTTCTATGGCCTTCTGCTTGGCGCGGTGGGGGTTGGAGCGATCGGCGGGGCTATCGCCCTGCCGCGCATGCGGCCCCTTCTGAACCCCGACGGTCTGGTGCTGGCCGCCGCTCTGATCTCAGCCGTCGCCATGGCCGTCCTCAGCGTAACCGCGATTAAGGCGCTGGCGCTTGGGCTTGGACTGCTGACGGGTGGCGCGTGGATCACCGCCCTGACCACTCTCAACAGCGTGGCGCAGGGTGTGCTTCCCAACTGGGTGCGTGGACGCGCTCTGGCGGTTTATCTGACGGTTTTCAATGGGGCCATGACCATAGGGAGCCTTGGCTGGGGCGTGCTGGCGACGCATGTCGGCCTTCGCTCTGCGCTGCTGGTGGCCGCCACGGGGCTCATCCTGACCGCCCTTGTCTTTCATCGCTTTAAACTGCCATTGGCTGAGGCCGATCTTACTCCTTCGGTTCACTGGCCCGAACCGGCCGGTCCGGATTACGCCGACGCTCACCGGGGGCCCGTGATGATCTTGATCGAGTATCAAATAACCGAGGCCGACCGGTCATCGTTTCTGGCCGCCATCCATCGTCTTAGCGATGAACGCCTCCGCGACGGTGCTATGGCCTGGGGCATCACCGAAGACAGCCACGACCCGCAGACTATAGTGGAATGGTTTTTAGTGGAGTCGTGGGCTGAGCATCTGAGACAGCATCAACGGGTATCCAGGGCCGATGCCGACCTTCAGGCCGAAGTCCATCGCTTTCATAAGGGCACAGACGCTCCCAAAGTGAGACACCTGATAAACCTGACGTAGGGCACGACTGTCGCTTAGCCGTGCGGAGGAGACATTGGACTGTGCTGGGGATCGCTGGCCACAAAATTGCCCTTGCGTCGTTTTCGAAAAGTACGACGCACTCGAAAGATCTTAGAGCGCAATCCGATAAAGCGCCATAAAAGTGTCTTGGCACTTTATCGGAAAAATTGCGTGACCAAGCAAAAAACTTAGAGCTATTCGGCGGCTCAACTTAGCCAACGAAGGCTCTGGGAGGTTAGGCGCAAATGGTCTACTTCAACGCTTCACCCGCAAAGATGCCGGTGAGTGGCGTCGGTGCGTCCGAAGACACGGCCCCGCGGTACATGCCGAGATCATTGATCGCAAACACCGCCCTGCCATCCTTATCCATGGCAATCAGACCGCCATCGCCGCCCAGAGCCCCCACCGACATAATTGTGTTGTAGGCGGCCTGATCAATCGTTTCCTTATTCCAGCGCACGCGGTCACAGACCTGCCGCGCGGCGCTGTCACGAATGAAATATTCACCCGTTCCAGTCGCCGACACAGCGCAGTCCCCGTCGCGGGCATAGGTGCCCGCCCCGATGACCGGGGCATCACCGATGCGGCCCCACTGTTTCCCCATCAGCCCGCCCGTCGAGGTGGCTGCCGCCAGATGGCCGTCAGAGTCAAGCGCGACGACGCCGATGGTGCCATAGAGGTGCGACCGGTCGATGCCCGCCAGGTTCTTCGCCTTCCAGGCCTCAAACGCCTTCTGGCGCTCAGGCGTCAGGAAGTAGGACGGATCGACCTGCTCAAGCCCCTGCGCCAGCGAGAAGGCGTCCGCCCCTTCCCCGGCGAGAAACACATGGCGCGTTTTATCCATCACCCGACGCGCCAGCCGGATAGGGTTTTTGGTGCGCGTGACACCCGCAACCGCCCCCGCCTTCATCGTGCCGCCGTCCATGATGGCGGCATCGAGATAGGCCTTGCCATCGGCGGCAATGACCGCGCCCCGGCCAGCGTTGAACAAGGGATCGTCTTCCAGCACGCGCGCCGTGGCTTCGACGGCCTCAAGCGCGCTTCCGCCGCCCGACAGCACCTTCTGCCCGACCTCAAGCGCCTGCGTCAGAGAGGCCCGATAGCGCGCCTCCTTCTCCGGCGGCATGTTGGCGCGCTCAATGACCCCTGCCCCGCCATGCAGGGCCAGCGACCAGTGCAAGCGCTGTGTCACCACACCGTCTTTGACGTCATAGGTGCGGGTGAAGGCCGGTTTACCGACCGCCAGCGTCCGGATGTTAAAGGTCGAGGATTTGCCGATACCTATGACAGAAACCCCTTGCAGGTTCAGCGGCTTGCCAGGCTCAAGGTCTGTGGCCTCCCCCCCCATAACCAGCCACGCCTTGCCATCCTTGTTGGTGTGGACGCGCGCCGTGCCGTCGGCTTCGACAGTCAGCGCGGCTTCTTCGTCTATGCCAAGCCCCACCAGCGGCTGGGCGTAGCGCACGGTGGGCGAGGCCCTGAGTTGATTAGTCTTGACCACAAAGGCAAACAGGCGCCCCAGACGGTCGCGCTCGGCAAAATGGCTGTCGGTGACAATCCGGGTCAGAAGCTCGAAATGCAGGAAATCACCGACCATGGTGACCGCTGGCCCCAGCGGGTCTTTCAGCGCTTCCGGCGAGGTGACGCTGCCGCCATCCATGGCCCCGTAGGCCCAGCTTCCCTGCACCGCCAGCCCCGCACTGGTGCCGCCCAAAGGCTTTCCGGCCGCAACATGGGCATCAATCAGTTGATTCAGCGGCGTCCCTTTCCAGTAACGCACGTAGCGCGCCTGATCCCCACCGGCGAGAAAGATGCCGTCGGCCTTGCGAACCGCCTCCAGAAGTTTTGGGTCAGAGGCCGCCTTCCGATCGGTGAACAAAAAGGTGCGAACGCTCGTGACACCCTTAACGCCGTTATAGAATTCGTCCTGCGATTCCGTCGTCCCTGAGGCGCGCAGCACCACGATATGGCCATTGCCGGCGCGAGTGACGAACCAGCGAAACGCCTCATAGGCCCAGTCCCCGCCGCCGGACATCAAAAGCCCGCCCTTCACCTCACCGGGGGTCGGGCGGCTTTCATCCCCAATAACAAAGGTCTTGTAGCCCGGCCCACCTGTCCAGCTTTTGGGTTTGGCCTGCGCGGGCACGGCCATGGCCAGAACACACAGGGTAAGGCTCACGATCAGACGGCGCATTTCAGTCTCCTGTGCGGTATGCAGGTGCAACAAATTTACGTCACCTTGACGGAGATTTTATGACGCGACAACAAAATGATTGCGTGAAAAAGCAAAATACGGCCCGCTTAAGACATGAAATTTCCAAGATATCTCCGGTTTGAAACAAAATCTGCCGGACGCTGGAAATAGCACCGTCGCACCAATGGACTGGAGATTGCCTGATGCCGCAGAACCGCCTCGCCACCTATTGCAAGTTGAGCCTGATGATGGGGTGTAGCCTGTATGGACTTGCGGCCACGGCAGCGCTGGCGCAAACGCCCCCCACCACCAGTGCACCGGTCTCGGCCGAAGAACCGCAGGTGGTGACGGTTGTGGGCTCACGCATCCCACGGGTGCGCAAGGAAGGCCCGGCTCCCGTGACCGTCATCACCTCCGACCAGATCCGTGCCGGCGGCTTCGCCAATGTGCCGGACGTGCTGAAGACCCTCACCCAGAACAGCGGTGAAACACAGAGCATGCAGTCGGGCAACGCGGCCGACTATTCTCCGGGGGCCCAGCAGGTGAACCTGCGCGGCCTTGGTCCCAACCATACTCTGGTCATGGTTAATGGCCGCCGCGTCGCCGACTATCCGATGCCCTACAACGGCGATTCAAACTTCACCGATATTTCGAACATCCCGCTGGGCATGGTCGATGCCATCGAAGTGCTGAGCGGATCGGCCTCGGCCATCTACGGTTCGGACGCTCTGGCCGGTGTGGTCAACTTCAAGCTCAAGCAGCACGCTGACGGCACGACCTTCGACTACCGCTACGGCTGGACCGAACAAGGCGGCGGTGCCTCGCATCGCTTCAATGCGTCATCCGGCTTTGACCTCGGCAAGTTCCACGGGGTCTTCGGCGGCGAAGTGATGATCCAGGACCCGGTCTATGGCTATCAGCGCAAGCGTCAGGACTCGACCGCCGACGCCCCTGATCCCGCCTATCAGATGGGGGTGACCAACTGGCTGCGCGTGGATTACGACGTCTATGCCATCAACCCGTCGGCCGCCGACTGCGCGCGCACGGCGTCCACCAATGGCGGCACCACAACGGTGCAGAGCGATCCCTATTATGACGGCACCTATTGCGGTTCGCAGACGGCTCAGGGCTATCGCACCGTCGTCTCAGACCGCAAAAGCGCCAACTTCGTCGGGTCCTTCACCTATGACCTGAACGACAACACGCACCTCTTCCTCGACGCGCAGGTGGGATTCAGCAAGCTGAAGCTGCTCAAGCGTCCGTTGTCGTGGGGGTATCAGGACGCCGACGGTAATGATGTGGGCGACTTCTACAACGCCCACGCTTCCCGCGAAGACACCGATAACTGGTACCGTATCTTCACGCCGGAAGAGATGGGCGGGCTGGACCGCGCCATGCGCACGGTGGACTCGAAAACGATCACCCTCACGCCGGGCATCCGGGGCACCTTTGCTGAAAAATGGACGTATGAGGCGGCCATCAGCGCCAGCGCCTATAACGCCAAAGTGACCTTCCCCATGATCAATGTGGCCAAGGCCAATGCGCTGTTCCTTGGGCCGCAACTGGGCATGGATACGGATGACGCCTATCTGGGGGAAGATGACGGCTACGGCCTGCCGGTGTTCAACGCCAATCCGACACGCTTCTACACGCCCCTGACCCCGGCGGAGTTCGAGTCGATCCGCGAAGAAAGCGTCTATAAGCCGCGCTCATCGGTTGTTCAGGCCTCGCTGCAACTGGGCACACAGGAACTGTTCCAGATGCCGGCGGGCCCGGTCGGTTTCAGTGCCATTGTCGAAACGGGCCGTCAGAACTTCAATCAGGGCACCGACCCGAAGGCGACGCAGCCCTACTATTTCAGCTGGGTGGACTTTACCTCCAAAGGGCATCGCACGCACGCGGCCGCGGCCGTCGAATTCTCCGTGCCGCTGCTCTCCACCTTGCAATCCAATCTGGCCGCGCGTTACGACACGTTTGACTATGCCGGCAATAGTGTCGCCGAGACGACCTATAATATTGGCCTGGAATACCGCCCGGTGGACACCCTGCTGTTCCGGGCCGCCTGGGGTACGGGCTTCCGCGCCCCTGACCTCAACTACGTCTATCGCGGCACCGGCTTTGAAGAAGGGCGCGCCACCGACTATTATCAGTGTATTCAGGATGGCGACTACCCGTCGGACTGCGGTCGCGGGCAGCGTATTCGCGTCCGTACCGGCGGCAATCTGAAGCTTGAGCCGGAAACCTCGGAATCGTTCAACACCGGTTTCGTCTGGGCCCCCAGCCGCGCATTCGATATCAGCGTAGATTATTTCAAGATCGACATGAAGGGTCAGGTTGAGGATCTGCTGGTCAACAATCTGACGCGGACCGAAGGCGAATGCCGCGCCGGCCTGCAAAACATTAATACCCCGACCTGTCAGGACGCGATTGCCCGCGTTACGCGCGATAGCGACGGCGATATCACGCAGGTCTTCGTCAGCCCGATCAACGTGTCGGTGGAAAGCACGTCCGGTGTGGACCTGTCGGCCCATGCCCGACTGCAAACCCCCATCGGCAAGTTGAGCCTGACCGGCAACTATACGCACACCATCGACCACGACTATACGCGCTATGTGGGCGACCCGGCGATCAACAAACTGGCCAACGATTCCAGCTACTATATTCCGCGCGACAAGGCATCGATCACCGCCAATCTGGAGAAGGGCGCGTGGAGCTTCAATCTCTCCGGCAACCATCTGAGCCGTCTGCCAAACTATGATGAGAACGCCTGGGTCGGCTCCTACACCACCTATAACGGCTCGGCGCAGTATAAGGTCAATGACAAGGTGCGCGTCTCTCTGGCTATCACCAACCTGTTCGACAAAAAGCCGCCCTCTGACACGACATGGGTCAGCTACCCCTACTACAACACCAGCTGGTACGACGGGATCGGCCGATCGGGCTTCCTGCAGGTGACCTATAAGCTGGATTAAAAACGAAAGGCCGGGAGCGATCCCGGCCTTTCTGTTTACAAATCTCCTGCCTGATAAACCACCTGACCACCGACGAGGGTCAGCAGGACCTTTGTGCCGCTGATCTCTTCGGGTGGGATGGCGAACAGATCACGGTCAATAACGATCAGGTCGGCCATCTTGCCGACTTCGATTGAGCCCACCTCGCGTTCCTGATGCAGGCTATAGGCGGCGTTGATGGTCATGGCGCGTATGGCCTGTGTCAGTGACAGGCCCGGATCCACCCCCAGACGTCCGGGATATTTCTGCGCCTCCGCCCCAACGGCGCGCCGCGTCACCGCAATTTGCAGCGCCAGCCATTCGTTGAGCGTATCCACCGGCCAGTCGCTGCCGAACACGAGGCGCGCCCCGTAAATCTCCAGCAACCCCGAAGGTTCAAAGAGCGCGTGGCGCGCAGGTCCCAGATAGTCGCGGACGCTGTCCACCGTATCCGGCCCCGGTTTGCCCCACTGAAACGACAGCACCGGCAAGGCATTCAGTTCACCAAAACGGCTGTAGTCAGCCAGATCGACCAGTTCAGCGTGGGCAATCGCCGGGCGGACGGGGCTTTGCGGACGCGCCGCGCGCAAGGCGGCCACGGCATCCAGCGCCTGACGCACCGCGCCGTCACCGTCGGCGTGCATATGCGCATCCAGTCCGGCATCGGCGAGACGGATCAGCGTATCCTGCAACTGGGCGTCGCTGAAATAGGGCTGAGGGCCCCGGCTCTTGCCTGGCCGCCAGTGCGGTGTGGTCGCCGTGCCGACAGTCTCAAAATGGGGCTCAAAATAAGGTGCCAGCATAACCCCGGTCAGTGACGGCGCGGCCACCACCCCATCCAGAAACAGCTTGGCGGTATGAACGCGCAAGCCCGGCTCGGTGCCTTTGGCAACCCGCTCATAGGTCTGCTTCTGACGAACCACCTCCGCCACGGCCTTACCGGCGTCGAAATCCGTGCCCGAATCGATCAGCACCCCGAAATGCCCGCGCGCCGTCAATTCTCCCTCCTGCATCACTTCGCCATAGGCCGTGAGGGTCTCGATATCGGTATAGGCGTCAAGGAAGCTCGTAATCCCCTGCGCACGCATCATCTTGAGAGCGATACGGGTCGCCTTGAGATGGGTCGCCGCGTCCGGCGGCGGGACGTGCTGGCTGATCAGGGCCTGCGCTGCGTCTTCAAAGCGACCGGTGGGTGCGCCATTCGCATCCCGCCGGATAAGGCCATCCTTGGGGTCAGGCGTGTCGCGGGTGATGCCCGCTATGTCAAGGCCACGCCGGTTGGTCAGGTTGGAGTGACCAAAGGACGAGCGGACCATGATCGGTCGCGTGGTCTTAAGCCCGTCGAGATCGGCGTGGCTCAAGACCGTGCCTTCGGGCTGCATGGCCTGTTCGTACCAGTTGATGACCGTCAGCCAGTCATCAGGGCCAGCCCCCGGCTCGGCGTCGAGACAGGCCTGAATCTTTGCCTGAAACTGGGGAACCGTCAGCGGCTCATAACGCAGATTGCAGCTCAGTTCGCGCAATCCCCCCGATTGCGGGTGCATGTGACCATCGATCAGGCCGGGCAGGACCATGCGACCTTTGAGATCAAATGTGCGAGTCTTGCGTCCGATCAGAGCCTTGGCCCCCACATCATCGCCGACATAGACGATCCGCCCATCACGCAAGGCGACGGCTTGCACAACCGTGTCGGAGGCATCGACCGTATGGATGCGCCCGTTCACAAAGGCCATATCCGCCGGTCTGGGCTTGGCCAACGCGGCTGAGGCACAACAGACCAACACGACCACAGCGGCGTAAAGCGTTTTCATGAGGGTATCTCCTGACCAGCCATACATATATGTCTAGGCCGTAAACTCATAAATTGGGTTTTCAAGCTGGCTTATGCGTGATTCAAGGCTTCCACTGATTTGGAGGCCTTTTTCATGACCCGTC
>NZ_JAIWNX010000307.1 GCF_020217185.1 Asticcacaulis sp. | reverse complement strand
GCCGAACCTCCGGGCTTAGTCTCTCCTCTGTGCTGTGCGTGTCCAAAGCCATGCCCACAGGATGCACCGGCTTTCAGCGAGGGGGATAGATTTTGTTATCGCCGCGGCTTTCAGGCGTCTGCGCGCCGGTCCGCCACAGCCTTGATCTTGGCTTTGACTTGCGCAGCGGCGTCTTCCAGCGACATGACGCGGCCTTCAGCCTCGGCGGTCAGGGCTTCGGCCAAGGCCTGATCCAGCGCCGCCAACCGGCGTTCAACCGTTTCGACCATGTCCAATCTGCCTCCTCCGACTTTGCTGGATTGTTATATTGACCAGCTTCGCCAACACCTTATTAACTCCTCGAAATGCTCTCTAAGGCTGACGCTCGTGGTCTTCAAAAGGTATTTGTGGCGTTTCCAGACATTACTACATGAGGGTGTAGATTTCTAAAGCCCAGCTCGAGGGCGCATTTGGTCGGAAAGGGTACCCAAATGGATCGCTTGGGAACTGACCTCAGGTAGTGAGCTGATGATATTGAAATTAATAAAAAATTAAAATTTACAACATCGCTCCGTTTGTTGTCTTAGTAAATTTAAATTTTATGTATCTGGGAAGTTTCGAGATGATTTTTGATCGAACGATTGATCCAGTAATTTCGGAAATGTTAAGCATTTCAAATCCTGTTTCAGAAAACGCATTCAAATAATCAGATAAAGGTCTGTGTGTATGAATGGCCTTGTGCCCAGATTTTCCAGCGCCTGAAGATTGAAATTCAGCCAGAATATGTATTGTGGAATGATATGAAAACCATGAATACTTCTCGTATCCCCAATATCTTGGCCAAACATTTGGATTTGTTATTGTAGCTATTAAAGTCCCCCCGGGGGCCAGCATCTTATAACAAGCGCGTAAGAACGATCTATGGTCAACGCAATCCATTAGAACCATGTTTGATATAACTACATCAAATTCTTCAATATATTTTAAACCTTCCACAGAACTACATTTATATTCTATATTTTCTGATGAGTTGTGCTGACGAGCCATGTCTATGGAGCGGCTGCTTAAATCTACCCCAACCACATATTTTGAAAATTTTGAAATGTCTTTAGTTATAAATCCTAATCCGCAACCGGCATCCAATACCTTTTTTGGTTTTAGTGATTTCAGTTCGTGATGAAAAATGGGCATTAAAATGTGATTATATGTTGTGTCGCGCCCACTGTTTATTTCTTCATAACGAATATTTGCAATTTCATCCCAAGAAATTGCTATATCATCGTTTTCTATTTTGTTTAGTATTTTCATGAGGTTTCAAGAAGCCTAACTAAATCTTTTGCGAGATAAAAAATCGGACCGTCATTTGAGCTGTAACTATATATAGAATGTTTACCGTTTCCGGGTACTGCTATATGCATTGCCTCATTATGATGTCCATTATTGGAAATCGTGAATCGACAAGATGGCGTAAAATTTAAATTGTATTTTTTCATAGAATTTTTTAAATTTGCAATTTCATCTAAGTTATTTGGTATATGTTGCAAGTATATTTTCAAGTCTCCATGTGATGATTTTCTGCCCAATTCATTTTCTATATCCTTATCGTTAGACCACGACATATTTCTGGTTACAATAACGGTGCTTCCGCTATTTTTTATTATGTTAAACATAGCTTTTTTTATTTCATCATCGTTTTTATATGTTTTTCCTTTATTTTTTTCTATATATTCTTTAATGCAAAGAATAAATATTACGGATGCAGCTAAAAAAAGCATCGCCGCGGAAAATTTGTTATCTATGTATGGAACGATGTTTTGTTTAGAATTAAGCACTGCGAATGGTATCGCTAATATAGATAAAGCATTGGCCACAAATCCTAATATTTGCAGTGACATATTGCCCCTCCTGAAAATGAATTTCGAACTCACTTGAGTGCCGAAATCGCTTTCTATGTTTATCAATGCAACGCAGCAGATTATCATCGCGTTGCCCGTAACGAAACATTTTACGCACTCAAAAATTACAATCACTGTATTTTTTCAACTTTGAGATTAGAGTGTGAAAAAGTCAAGGCGCACATTGCCGACTTTTATTCGCCATGCTGACCCGAACAATGGCTTGAAGAGTTCCCCCCCCACAAAACCCCTTGCCCTTTTGGGGCAAATGTTCCACTGAAAGCCGCAGATTTTCAGGAGGGGTGCATCCATGTTCGGCTGGTTGTTCGGCAAGAAAAAATCGAAGGCCCAAAAGACTCAGACTACGGCAAAGACCCAAGCGTCTCAGGCCCCGGTCGTGGATGCCCCGGCAGTAACGGAGACTCCCGTCATGACCAAAACTACCCGTACCGAAACCGATACCTTCGGCCCCATCGAGGTCGATAATTCGAAATACTGGGGCGCGCAGGCGCAGCGCAGCCTCGGCAATTTCAAGATCGGCTGGGAAAAGCAGCCCCTGCCGGTGGTGCGGGCGCTGGGGATCGTCAAGCGCGCGGCGGCGGAAACCAATCAGTCTCTGGGCAAGCTGGACGCCACCATCGCCAATGCCATCATTCAGGCCGCCAACGAAGTGATCGAGGGCAAGCTCAATGACCACTTCCCTCTGGTGGTGTGGCAGACCGGTTCGGGCACGCAGTCCAACATGAACGCCAACGAAGTCATCTCCAACCGCGCCATCGAAATTCTGGGCGGTGAGATGGGCTCGAAAAAGCCGGTGCACCCCAACGACCACGTCAACATGTCGCAGTCGTCGAACGACACCTATCCGACGGCCATGCACGTGGCCTGCGCCGAGCAGATCGTGCACGACCTCTTGCCGGCGCTGAAGCACCTGCACGCCGCGCTCGATGCCAAGGCGAAGGCCTGGGCCGAGATCATCAAGATCGGCCGCACCCATACGCAGGACGCCACACCCTTGACGCTCGGTCAGGAGTTTTCGGGCTATGCCAAGCAGGTCGAAAACGGCATTGCGCGCATTGAATCGACGCTGCCGGCGCTGATGCAACTGGCGCAGGGCGGCACGGCGGTCGGCACCGGGCTCAACGCGCCGATCGGCTTTGCCGAGGGCGTGGCCGAAGCCATTGCGCGCATCACGGGCCTTGGCTTCACCACGGCGCCGAACAAGTTTGAAGCGCTGGCGGCGCACGACGCCATGGTCTTCTCGCACGGGGCCATCAATACGGTGGCCGCGTCGCTGTTCAAGATCGCCAACGATATCCGTTTCCTCGGCTCCGGCCCGCGCGCGGGTCTGGGCGAACTGGCGCTGCCGGAAAACGAGCCCGGCTCGTCCATCATGCCAGGCAAGGTCAACCCGACCCAGTGCGAGGCGCTCACTCAGGTCTGCGTGCAGGTGTTCGGCAACCATGCGGCCCTGACGTTTGCGGGTTCGCAGGGGCATTTTGAACTGAACGTCTTTAACCCGGTCATGGCCTATAACTTCCTGCAATCGGTGCGCCTCTTGGCCGATGCGGCCGTGTCGTTCACCGACAACTGCGTGGTGGGGATCGAGCCGCGGATCGACAATATCCGTAAGGGCGTCGAAAACTCGCTGATGCTGGTGACGGCGCTGAACGGGCGTCTGGGCTATGATGCCTGCGCCAAGATCGCCAAGACCGCGCACAAGAACGGCACGACGCTGCGCGAAGAGGCGGTCGGCGGCGGCTACCTGACCAACGAAGAGTTCGATCAGTACGTCCGCCCGGAAAACATGGTCAGCCCCGGTTAATTGGCGGGTCGGTTTCGGCAAAAAAACAAACGGGCGGAAGATCAGTCTTCCGCCCGTTTTTTTGGCCGTTTGGTTTTGGTGTTTGGCTGTGCGGTGGGCATCAGCGCCTCCCTGTCGTTACGCATTACTCATCTGTCAGCATCGCTCAGATGACGAGCAGGGCGACGGTGGCGAGGGCGGCAAACGACAGGAAGAACAGGCCGGTTAATGCGTTGGTCATGGGACTTATCCTTAAGCGATGGTGAGGAGCGAGATCACGCAGAAGGCGGTGATCGACAGGAAGTAGAGCGGGGTGAGGTAGCGGGTCATGGTGTATATCTTTCGGTGTGTGCAAGTAATGGCTCAGATGCTGAGCAGGGCGATGGTCAGGAAGGCTGCAAAGCTGAGGAAGGTGGCGCCGGTCAGAGAGATTTGCATGTCGATATCCTTTCGGTTAGATAAGTATTCGGTTTAAGGTTTGCTTGTGTGGGGCGGCGTTTCGTCCGCCGGTGATGTGGGTATGCCGCAGCCCGCCGATAGTTTCAAATTAAATGAACGTCATGAACGGGATTTAATCATTTGATTTATTTAATGAATTTTGTGTAATAACTTACAGGCCTGTAATGTGGTCAAAAGCTGAGGCCGATCAGGGCTTTATCCGGCGTGCCGCATTTGCTATAGCTTATCTGTTCCCGACGAGACGCGCCGTACCGGGACCGGAGTCAGCGCATCCCCAAAAGTGCCACGCGGTTTTGGGGTACGGGTGCGCGGCAAAAAGGCCGGGCAGACAAGACGACGCTCCCTGACATGATGTTTTCAAAGGAGTCTGTCATGACGACGGTCTTGCCGATGCCGTGGGTGTATCTGATTATTGCCGGGCTGCTGGAGGTGTGCTGGGCCATCGGGCTGAAATACAGCCACGGCTTTACGAAGCCCGTGCCGAGCCTGTTCACGCTGGTGACGCTGGCCGGGAGTATGTTTTTGCTGGCCAGGGCTGCGCAAAGCCTGCCCATCGGCACGGCCTATGGCGTGTGGGTGGGCATCGGGGCGCTGGGGGCGGCGATCCTCGGCATCGTGCTGTTCCACGAGGCCGTGACGCCGATGCGGCTCCTGTTTCTGGGGATGCTGCTGGTGGCGATTATCGGGCTCAAGGCGACGGCGGCTTAAGCCTGTTTATGATTCAACCTGAACGAAACGCGCTCTCAGAAAGGCCCCCACCACCACATCCCACCCGTCTTCGCTTAGGCTCAGACAGGCTCGTGCGGTCCCCGGCACCGGCCGCCCGGCTCCCCGCCAAAGGCGGGGAGGTATAATGGAGCGCGCTTTTACGCCAGCCGCACAAAAAACAGCACCCACATCGTCAGCAGCACCGTCACGGACCCCGCAAAGGCCAGCAGGCGGAACAGGATGTGGTTGATCGTCACGTGGATCAGGCTATGCAGGACCCGCAAGGCCACATAGGCCCAGGCCAGTATCAGTTGCACATCGCTGACCGTTTTCGTGACAAACAGCATCAGGCACAGAACGTAGAACAGCACCGGCAGCTCAAACAGGCTCGAATAGTTGCGGCTGATCAGGCGGCTCTGTTTCGGCACCCGCTCGCTTTCGCCAAAAGCGAAGTCGCGCGGCGTCACCTGTCCGGCCTTGGCCGCGGCGATGCGCGTGATCAGGATACCCGTCAGCATGACAAAGGTGAGGGCGGCCAGCGCGCCCATCGGCCACAGGATCAGAAGCGTATTGGGCATGGAACCTCCGTTTTCATGTTTTTGAGCATGACACGATCCGCCGCTTTCGGCTACTGACGCCTCCTGACCGGCGCGGCTGCCATGCGTGCGGCCCCATCCGAAAGCTGTGCCATGCTGACCGCCCTGTTTCGCCGTTTTGAGCGCCTGATCGACCCGTTCAGGCCCTATCCCGAAGCGACGCCGCCGGCGTCGATCGTGCCCTATTTTCTCGTCTATCTCCGTCAGACCTGGCCCGTCTTTGCCGGCGTTCTGGCGGCGGGCCTCTTGGTCACCCTGACCGAGGTGATGATCTTCCGCTTCATCGCCGACATCGTCGATATCCTCAACACCACAAAGCCGTCGCAGCTTTGGGCGCAGCACGGGCACTATTTTATCGCCATGCTGTTGTTGTTAGGTCTTGGCTGGCCGCTGCTGGTGCTGATCCAGTCGCTGCTGCTGCAACAGGGGGTGACGACCAACTTCCCGGCCCTGATCCGCTGGCAGTCGCACCGCCACGTGGTGCGTCAGTCGATGAGCTTTTTCTCCAACGACTTTGCCGGCCGCGTGGCGTCCAAGGTGGTCGATAGCGCGTCGAGCGTGCGCAACACCCTGATCACGCTGTGCGACACCTTCCTCTACGTGCTGGTCTATTTCTCCAGCGCGCTTTACCTGTTCTTTCAGGCCGATATCCGCCTGATCGTGCCGCTGAGCCTGTGGCTGATCAGCTATGGCCTGATCTGCTGGCGCTTTGTGCCGAAGCTGTCGAGCGCCTCTGAGCAGGCCTCCGAAGCCCGCTCGGCGCTGGTCGGTCGCGTGGTCGATAGCTACACCAATATCCAGACGGTCAAGCTGTTCGCCGATCCGTCGCGCGAAGACGCCTATGTGCGTGAGGCGCTGGAGGACAACACCGCCAAATGGCAGCAGCAACAGCGCCTGATCACGCGGCTGGATATCCTTGTGGCCTGTCTCAATGCCGCCCTTCTGCTCTCGACCGGCGTGCTGGCCGTGTGGCTGTGGGGGCAGGGGCTGATCACCGTCGGGGCCATCGCTCTGGTCGGTGCCCTGACGCAGCGCGTGCTCAACATGTCCGGCTGGGTGATGTTTCAGGTCACCAGCCTGTTTGAAAACATCGGCACGGTGCAGAACGGCATCGAGACCATCGCCAGAGCCCACAGCGTCAGCGACGCCCCGGACGCCAAGCCGCTGAGCGTCACGGCGGGTGAGGTGCAATTTGAGCGGGTCCGCTTCAATTACGCCGAAGGCAAACCCGCATTGAACGGCATCGACTTGACCATCGCAGCGGGCGAAAAGATCGGGCTGGTCGGGCCGTCCGGCGCGGGCAAATCGACGCTGGTCAATGTCTTTTTGCGCCTTTACGACCTCAGCGAAGGGCGCATCCGGATCGACGGGCAGGATATTGCGCACGTCACGCAGGACTCCCTTCGCGCCCATATCGGCATGGTGACGCAGGACACGTCGTTGCTGCACCGTTCGATCCGAGCCAATATCGCCTATGGCCGGCCGGGAGCCTCGGATGACGAGATCATCGAAGCCGCCCGTCGCGCCCACGCCTGGGACTTCATCCCTGATCTGCGCGACAATAAGGGTCGCTCCGGCCTCGACGCCCATGTGGGGGAGCGCGGCGTTAAGCTGTCCGGCGGTCAGAGGCAGCGCATCGCCATCGCCCGCGTCCTGCTCAAAAACGCGCCGATCCTGATCATGGACGAAGCCACGGCGGCGCTCGATTCCGAGGTCGAAGCCGCCATTCAGGACAGCCTGATCGAGCTGATGCAGGACAAGACGGTCATCGCCATCGCGCACCGGCTGTCAACCATCGCTCGGATGGACCGTCTGGTGGTGCTCGAAGAGGGGCGGATTATCGAAACCGGCACCCATGCGGAGCTTCTGGCCGCGCAGGGCCTCTATGCCCGCCTGTGGGCCCGCCAGACCGGCGGCTTTATCGCGGAGTGATCTTATACCAAGGGTCATTGAAAATGACTCTTGGTATGCCTTTCGAGACTGTCTCATGTTTCTGACACATATGAGACAGTCTCGAGTTTTCAACGGCCGGATGCGTCAGCATCTTCGGCCGTTGGTATTACACGAGCCCGTCCAGCGGTTTGACGCTCAGCGCGCCGGGGAAGACGTCGGTCTGTAGCCGGCGCACATCGGCCCCCAGATGGTCGCGGGCCACGCCCATCACCACAGCGCGCAGGTCCGTGGTCGGGGTGAGGTCGCGCCCTTCGTAGAGTTGCGCGGCCTTCAGCCCCGGCCAGTCAGCGATGACGCGCCCGCCCTTCACCGCACCGCCAGCAAGGAAGGCCGTAGTCGCCTGACCGTGGTCGGAGCCCTGCGTGCCGTTAAAGCGCGCCGTGCGGCCAAATTCGGTCGCCACCAGCACCACCGTGTCGGCCCATTTCGCCCCCAGACCCTGTTCAAAAGCGGCCAGAGACTGATCGAGGCCGCCCAGAAGCTGCGTCAGGCGGCGCTGTTCGGCGGTGTGGGTGTCCCAGCCATCGAAAGCCATGGCGGCGATACGCGGGCCGTCGTCGCGCCCCATCAGGGCCGCCGCCCCCTTGGCCATATCGACCATGGCCCCGGCCGGGCCGCCGCCGCCCATCATCGGGTTCATGCCGGACGCGATCTTGCCGGTGTCGATGCCTTCTTGCAGCACGGTCATCAGGGCCGGGTCAGTCTCGCCATAGAGGCGCAACAGGCGCGGGGCGAGGTCGGGATCGGCGGCCTTCAACTGTTGCGGGGCCCAGCCGAGCAGCGGCGCTTCGCCGCGGATGACCAGCGGCGTCAGCGTACCAACCGACAGGGATTTTTGCGCGGCGCCGATCTTTGACCCTTGCCCCAGCGACAGGATCAGGCGGTTGAGCCAGCCCGTATCGGCGTGGCCGGGCACATCAAAGCCCGACTCCAGCACGTCCTGCCCGTCGAAGTGCGAGCGGTTGCGATAGGGGGTGGCCGAGGCGTGGACGATCGCCGCCTGACCCGCGCCATAGAGGCGTTTCAGGTTGGGCATAGCCGGGTTCAGGGCAAAAAACCCGTTGAGCGGCAGGGCCTCGCCCTCCCACGCCGGGGGACGCAGGGCGGCGAAGTCTGGGTCACCGACTGGTGGCACGGCGGCGAGGCCATCGAGCGCGCCGCGCAGGATGATGACGATGAAGCGCGGATCGCGTCCCGCGGCAAAGGCGCTCTGCGGCAGCACAGCCGAAGCAAAAAGGCCGGTGGAGGCAACGAGGAAGGAGCGGCGGTCGATCATTTTCAAGCGCTTTCCGAAAAGTGGGACGCACTTTTCGGATTCAAAAGCGCGTCAGCAAAAATGTTAGCGCCGGTGTGGCGCAGCCATACGGGCGCTAACGCCTCATGAATTCGGGGGAGAGGAGCACGAGGGCCAGGCCCTGCGGACGGGTTTCGGCCAGGGCGACCGAACGGCGGGTGGTCTCGGAGATCAGGCCTTTCAGCCGCTCTTCGGCAAAGACGCGCGGATCGGTCCGTTCAGCCAGCCGCTCCGATAACTGGTAGGCGAGGTCGAGGCGGTTGTTCAGGCCTTCAGGTGTGGCCCAGACGCTGGCCAGATCGGAAAAGCCGTTGGGGCCGGGCGGCTGCCACAGGGGCTGACCCAGCACGCGCAGGGTTTGCAGGAAGCGCTGCGGCTGGATCGGCGTATCGAGCGCCCGCAGGCTGGCGATCACATATTCCTGCGGGGTCCGCAGCTTGGCGCGCGGCGCGCTCCAGCTCTCCTCGGCGGCGATCAGGGTCGCATAGACGGCGCTGAGGTCGCCGTCGGTCTCAAGGAACCGCTGGCTCACCCGATCGACCAGAGCCGGTGGCGGCTGATCGCTGACGAAGTGGCGCACCAGCTTGGTGGCGATGTGCTTGGCGGTCGCCGGATGGCGGGCGAGGTCTTCGAGCACGCGGATGCCCTGCGCTTCGCCGTCATCGGCATAGGTCTTGCCCAGGATCGTCTGCGGGCCCGGCTCGTGGGCATTGGGGTTGAAGCGGAAGCCGTCGCCCTGACCGCTGCGGTTGATCCCCCAGCCGGTAATCACCTTGGCAAAGCGCGTCACATCGGCCTGCGTGTAGCCGCCATTGACGCCCAGCGTGTGCAGTTCGAGGATTTCACGCGCCAGATTCTCATTCAGGCCGCGCTTGCCATTGCGGTTGGCGCGGGCGTTCGGCCCGATCGAGGCGTCATTATCCAGATAAACCTGCATGGCCGGATGGCGCTCGGCGGCCAGCAACAGGTCGCGGAAGCGGCCGGTAATGTGTGGACGGATCGCCTCGCGCTCATAGGCCCCGGCCAGCACGCGCACAGGCAGGCCCTTATCGACTGACACGGCGAAGTGATTGGCCCAGAACATCACCAGCCGCTCATGGAAACCGATGCGGGCGTCGCCCCAGACCTTCAGCCGGGCGGCGACCTCGGCAAAGCTGACGGCCTGCGGCAGTCGCTGATCGTCCATCAGGGGCGGCTGTTTGCCCGCCATATCGGGGGCGGCCATTGACGGGATGTCTGGCGCGGGTGTCTGGTTTTGCGCCTTGATCTCGCGCCGCTCTTTACGGGCGCGGTTATAGGCGGCCAACTGAGTGAGCAGTTCCGGCGTCGGCGGCAGGGCGCTGGAAAAGCCCAGATCGCGCTGCGCGTCGCTCAGGCTCATGCTGAGGGTCGGGGGGGATTTCAGTTCCGCCAGCAGCGCTTCGCGCGCCTCACCGGAGGCCGCGCCGAGGCCCCTGGGCGTGATGCCCAATCCGAAACGGCTGAACGCGATGGCGGCTCGTGTGTCCGGGCTCATGACGCCTCCTCTGTCTTTATTACAGAGGTGATACGTAAGGAGCTGGCGCGACCCTTCGCTTACTTCTGCAACTGATACAGCGTGATCTTCACAGGGTCGCCGTTCGAGTAGTTATAGCCCTCGATGGTTTTGACAGCGCGCGGCCTCAGACCGGCGGCGCTGACGGCCTTGCGGAACTCCGCGTCGTGGCGGCCTTCGACGCACACCGGACGCCCTTGCAGCAGGGCGGCGGCGGCCTGTTCCGGCGTGTCGGCCAGCTCGGTTTCCGTGCCCATGGCAAAGACGAAGGACGGTTCGGCATAGCCCAGCGTCGCCACCGGGCCCGGTTGCAGGCCCTTGCGCGGATCGAGGCCGGTTTCGACCAGCGCCGCTTCGAGATTACGCGACATCCACAGGGGCTTAAGCTCCGACAGGGTGGCGACGAAGCCGAGGTGCGCCACCACGCCTGCGCCGATCAGACAGGCCAGCGCCGTGTTCATATGCTGACGCCACAGGAACAGCGCCGCCAGACCCCCGATCAGCAGCGCCGCCGCAGCCACGATGGTGACCAGAACCGCCACGCCGGCATGACCAAACTCCGACAGGCCATAGGCGGCGATGGCGGTGATCAGGAAGCCACCGAACAGGCCCAGCCCGGTGTTCATCACCTTGGCCCAGGTCTTCAGCGGGATCGACAGCCCCAGCACCGCCAGCAGCACCAGACCGCCATAGGTCGGCAGCGGATAGTGGACCAGCTTGGTGGGTGAGGCTTCAAAGATCAGGAAGCCCGGCACGAACCAGCAGATGGCAAAGCGCACGGCGGGCTCCGCATAGCGCGTCAGGGCCGTTTGCAGCGCGCCGCCCAGAAGGAAGCTTAAGGGGAAGAACAGAAGCGGCAGGGCCAGCGTATGATAGCCGGGCCAGGCGAAATGACCCTCGGACCCCGACACCAGCTTGGGCGCAAAGTCGTCGCCGATGGCCGTACCCCAGAAGCCGCCGTCGGTGGCTATGGTGATGGCGATGGCCCACGGCCCGACGATCAGGGCGGTGATCAGCAGCCCCCACGTCCAGCCGAGGTGTTTCAGCCAGTCGGCGGCACCGGGCACCTTGGCCTTCAGATCCCAGCCCAACAGCGCCAGCGCCGTGGCGGCGAACATCATCGGCCCGATCGGTCCCTTGATCAGGACCGAGCCGCCAAAGGCCAGCCAGAAGATCAGCTTGTACTTCGTCAGTTTGGGCTTTTCGCTGAGGTCTGTGCGCTGACGATAGGTGACGTAGATGCGCGCCAGCGCCATCAGGAACAGGGTGGTCAGACCGCACAGCACCGCATCGGTCTTGGCGATAAAGGCTTCGCTGGACAACAGGAAGGAGACGCCGAACAGTACCCCGGCGATCAGCCCCTGCCGGCGGTCAAACAGGAAACCCGCGCCCCAGCTCATGGCAAAGGCCGCCAAGGCCGCGCCAAACAGCGACGGCCAGCGGTAGGAGAGGATGTCCCGCGCCGCCACGTCAGAGGTCAGCGCGGTCGAAGCGGCCTGAAGCCAGTGGATGCCGACCGGCTTCTTGTGCCGCGGGCGGTCCTGATAGCTGATATTGATGAAGTCCTTCGATTCCAGCATCTGGCTGGAGGCTTGAGCGAAGCGCGATTCGTCGCGGTCGAGCGGCGGGATCAGCAGGGCGCAGGGCAGGCCAACCAGAAAAGCGATGATCGCCGCCAGCAGCGGGCCGCGCAGATCAGGGCTCAGGGGGGAGAAGGTCTTGCTGGACATAGGCAAAGCGGGCTCACAGGGGCAAAGCGGCCTCACAGGCGCGAAATCCGGGTGCGGCGGGGCACCGGACTCCTGATGAGGGGGTGTTCGGTTTACGCTTAACCGCAAACCTGATAAGACGCCAGACTCATATTACCGCTGGTCGCGCCGACCACGCCTCCCTTTCCCGCAAAGAGCCGCTCATCCATGTCCGTACCCGTGTCCGTCGTCGTTGCCGTCCACAATGAAGAGGGGGCCACCCCGCAGGTGGTGCAGGAGCTGAAAAGCGTGTTTGACGCGGGCCTTGGGGCCGGGAATTACGAGCTGGTGTTTGTGGACGATAAATCGACAGACGCGACGCCGCAGGTGCTGAGCGGGTTGAAAGCCTCGGTGCCGGAACTGCGCGTCATCCGCCATGAAAACAATGTGGGTAAGTCGGGCGGCGTGTTCACGGGCGTGCTTCATGCGCGCGGTGACATCATCGCCATGATGGACGGTGATGGTCAGAACCCGGCTTCGGACGTTCTGAAGGTGGCGCAGATGCTGATGGCCGCCGATACCAGCGTGGGCATGGTCGCCGGTGAGCGCCGCCGCCGTCAGGACACGGCCTCAAAGAAATGGGCCTCGCGCTGGGCCAACGGCATCCGCAGGAACCTGCTGAAAGACGGCTCAAACGACACCGGCTGCGGTATCAAGGCCATTCGCCGCGACCTGTTTCTGCGTCTGCCCTATTTCGACAATATGCACCGCTACATCCCGGCCTTGGTCAACCGCGAAGGCTATGTTACGCTTTTTGAACCGGTCGATGACCGCCTGCGCACGACGGGCAGCTCCAAATACACCAACTGGGGCCGCCTGAAGAACGCGCTGACCGACCTGCCGGGCGTCATGTGGCTGAACAGCCGCCGCCGCCTGCCGGGGCGGACCACGGAGGTTTAGACCTCTCTGAGAACGGGGTTAACGGGATGGCTAGTCAGGAACAGCGAAACGCGGTAGTAGGTACAGCAGTCATCTCGCAAACGGGGAAGCACATGGCGAATGCACCGGCCAAGAAGGACGAGGGGGGGATTCTGACGGCCTTCCCGATGCTGGCCATTCCCGTTGCGGTGTATAATATCGTCGCCCTGTTCCACATGTTCGGCAGCGACGCCAATTCCGCCTATAATGGCCTGAGCCACGTGCTGTTCAGCGTGCCCATGCCGTCGGCCGGGACGAAGTGGCTGATCTCCACCGGCGATGTGGTGGTGTTTATCGGCCTGATCATGCTGTTTTTCGAGCTTCTGAAATCGACCCGTTCGGACAGCGTGGCCATCGTCAATCACTCGCTGTCGATGGTGCTGTTTATCATCTGTCTGGTCGAGTTTCTGCTGCTGCGCCCGTTTGGCACGTCGACCTTCTTCCTGCTCACCACCATGACGCTGCTCGATGTGCTGGCCGGCTTTATCGTGACCATCATCACCGCCCGCCGCGATCTGGAATTTGGCTGAGCGTCACAGGTTTGAAGTGTACGGGTTGATGCCCTGCTGGATGAGCCTGTCTTGCACGGCATGGAGCATTTTCACCGCCGCTACGCCGCTTTTCATCCCTTCGCGTGCCTCGGTTTCGCTGATTTCATCTTCGCGGATGACAACTTGATGCGATCCGGCATCATAGCGCACAAAATAACGGTTGCCGCGCCGCCAGATTTGCAAATCCGCCAGTTCAAACAGTAGCTTGTCCATTCTCGAAGCCCTTATGCTGAAACGCCGGACGGCACTACTCAATCGTCCAACTCATCTTCCCGGATTTCGCTTTGCCGAAAACTGTTTCAGGGGAGGTGCCGTAGCGGGATGGTATTTCCAACTAAAATATCGCGCCTACGTAAACAGCGTGAAGATGGTGGCGACCAGCAGCACGTCGAAGGTCTTGGTCAGGATCGGCATCAAGGTAGGCATGGGACGCTCCGCATCAGATGCGGGGCGCGTTGCAAAAGCCGTGCCGCAGGCTTAACGACTCTTAACCCTATATCTTCTCGCGCTTGATGCGGCCCGGTGCCGGGCGGCGGTCGTTCGGCCCGGAATATTCGGACGCCAGATAGGTCTTTTTTGCCCGCCCCAGCGTCTCCGGCCCGCCGCGCAGGCCGCGCTTTTCGCCGCCGCCCAGCACCTGCGCCGCATAGTCCACATTCTCATAGGCCTTGTTGACCCGCCGCGTGGACGAGGGTTCGTGTTCCACAGCGGGACCAGCAGGCACAGGAAGGTTGGGCTTTTTCGTCATTCTGTCGGCAAAAGAAAAGGGGCGAAAACCGAAGCTCCCGCCCACTCTACACCCATAGTCTTAAAACAGAGTCTATTTGCGCGTCGCCAACTGGTCGATCTGCGCCTTCATGGCCTCGATCTGCTGACGCAGTTCATTGACCTGATCGCTGTCGGCCGCAGGGGCGGGAGCCGCAGCCGGGGCCGCCGGTTCGGCTGCGCCCGCGCTGGGGGCCGCGCCGGGGG
>NZ_JAIWNX010000240.1 GCF_020217185.1 Asticcacaulis sp. | reverse complement strand
CCGGCCCTTCCATTCAACGGTAGTGGTTTCACCGTGTGCTCCCCGCCCACGCGGGGATGAACCGCGCCCAACACGGTTACTACCTGAACACTTAAGGTGCTCCCCGCCCACGCGGGGATGAACCGGTTTCCTTGTGCCGCCGCAGTTTTCCGAACGCGTTCTCCCCGCCCACGCGGGGATGAACCGACCCGATGTACGCCACCCTTCAGGACATGATCGTGCTCCCCGCCCACGCGGGGATGAACCGCATTCGCGACGAGCGCCACGCTCAACGCGCAAGTGCTCCCCGCCCACGCGGGGATAAACCGTGTCCTGATGCCGCCCCTCATAGCCTTGAAGGGTGCTCCCCGCCCACGCGGGGATGAACCGCGCTGGAAAAGGCGAAAGCCCAAACCGAGTACGTGCTCCCCGCCCACGCGGGGATGAACCGACGGGGATCAAAACCGAAACCACCCTCACGGCGTGCTCCCCGCCCACGCGGGGATGAACCGACACGGCCGTTATTATCGGCAATGTCCTGCTGGTGCTCCCCGCCCACGCGGGGATGAACCGCCTGATCCACGGGTTTTTGTGACGACGACACCTGCTCCCCGCCCACGCGGGGATGAACCGCCACCACGCAAAACGGCATGAAGAATGCCCTTCTGCTCCCCGCCCACGCGGGGATGAACCGCTGATCAGCGCCATGCTGATCCTCTTCTATCTCTGCTCCCCGCCCACGCGGGGATGAACCGACCGTTCGTTCCCGCGAACGACAATTTCAAACCTGCTCCCCGCCCACGCGGGGATGAACCGGAAACACCACACCGCACCCCAGCCCGCTATGACTGCTCCCCGCCCACGCGGGGATGAACCGCGCCCAATTCAGAACGCTCATTTCTTCGCGGACTGCTCCCCGCCCACGCGGGGATGAATCGGCAAGTGCGTATTTATATGAAACACAGCTCTCGGGTGAACTTAGCTCCGGCGCCCCCAATCGCCTTCATGTGAAATGACGAACCTTAATGATGTGGTCCCTTGCGTCGTGGGCGACCTAGGTCCGCACGCAGATACCGAAAGGTTTAGGGAGCCATTTAGGGAACCATCACTTGAAACTAGAAAAAATCCAGCATTTTCAATTTTAGATGGCGGACAGGGTGGGATTCGAACCCACGGTAGGCTTCCACCTACGGCGGTTTTCAAGACCGCTGCCTTAAACCACTCGGCCACCTGTCCTTGCCTTTGAGCGGAATGCGCTTCTATCGTGACACTTGGCGATTGCCAAGAGCCTGTGGGGATAAATCCTCAGCCGTCAGCCAAAAACGTCCGTTCATCGATTAAATATTTCAAAAATAATTATTACAGGTTAAGTTGCGTCCACCAAAAACAAACAGGAAGGATTCCCATGCCCGCGTCCCTTTCCCGCCGCAGCGCCCTGCTGGCTTCGCTCAGCCTCGGTGCCCTGACGATGGTCAGCCATGCCTCGGCTGCCACCCCGACCGGTGATTTCGTCACCGTTCAGGGCCCGCATTTCAAACTCAAAGGCGAAACCTATCGCTTCGTCGGGGCCAATATCTGGTACGGTGCCTATCTGGGGGCCGATGCCGCCTTCGGTGACCGCAAGCGTCTTCAGAAGGAACTGGATGATCTCAAGGCGCTGGGGGTCACCAATCTGCGCGTTCTGGCCTCGTCTGAGCTGTCGCCGCTGAAAAACTCGCTCGATCCGGCCTTCCGCACGCGCGAAAACGGCAAATACAACGAAGACCTGCTGATCGGTCTGGATTACCTGCTGGTCGAAATGCACAAGCGCGGCATGAAGGCCGTGCTGTACCTGACCAACTTCTGGGAATGGTCGGGCGGCATGATGGCCTATCTCGACTACACGACCGGCCACTATATCAATAATGGCGACCCGGCCCACCCGTGGCCGGAGTTTGCCGATGTCGGCTCGCGATTCTATGCCAATGAAAAGGCCGTGGCCATGTACCACGACTATGTGCAGTTCCTGCTCAAGCGCACCAATTCGCTGACGAAAAAGCCGTATCGCGACGACTCCACCATCATGGCCTGGCAGCTCAGCAACGAGCCGCGCCCCGGTGGCGGGCCTGAGATCGCCGCGCAGCACATGCCGGCCTATCTGGCGTGGATTTCATCGACGGCCAAACTGATCCGCTCGCTGGCGCCGCATCATCTGGTGTCGCTGGGCCATGAGGGTCTGATGGGCGTCGTCGGCAATGAAACATTCCTGATCGATGCGCATAAGGAGATCGACTACCTGACGGCGCACATCTGGCCGCAGAACTGGAGCTGGGTCGATGGCAAGGACCTGCCCGGCACTTTCGATGCCGGCGCGGCCAAGGTGCAAAAATATATCGACGACCATATCCGCATCGCCACGGCGATGAACAAGCCGCTGGTCTTCGAAGAATTCGGCTTCCCCAGAGATGAAGTGAAATATGAGCCGGGCACGCCAACCGTCTGGAAAGACAAGTTTTATGGCATGATCTATAAGGCGGTCGAAGACGCGGTGAAAACCGGCGGGCCGGTGTCGGGGTCGAACTTCTGGGCCTGGGGCGGTGCGGGCCGCGCCCTGCATAAGGATTACTGGATGCTGCGTGGGGAAACCGCCTATGTCGGCGATCCGCCGCACGAGCCGCAGGGCTGGTACAGCGTCTTCAATACCGACACTTCGACGCAAGGCCTGATCCGTCAGCACGCCGAGCGGATCAAAAAGCTCAAAGTCTCCTGATGTGTTTTATGAAAAGGCCGGGTTAACCCCCGGCCTTTTTTATGGTTTTACGGGATTAACCGCAGGGCCCGCCGGTGCCGTCGCGCCGCCCAAACCCGGCAAAACCGCCGTCTGGTAATCCGGCGGAATGACGAACCATTTGGCATCCTGAGCCCCCCTGGCATAGGCCACCACCTGAAACAGCGGCGCATTGCGCCCCTTCTGTGTCATCTGCATCAGGATGCCGTCGTTATTGGCACAGGCCATCCCCGACTGATTAAGATAGCCGCTGAATTCCAGCGTGCGGCACGGCTGTCCGGCCATCAGGCTTGAGCCCACCGGACGCACCGTCGCCCGCGCTTCCAGCGTCGCCAGATCAAGCGGCAGAGGCAGCAGGGCCGCTTCACGGTTCAAGGGGAACAGCAGCGCGATGCGTTTGCCGCCCGCCGACGTCAGATGGATCAAAACCCCCTTGTCGCGGTCGGCAATATAGGTCTGAGACACACCGCCGCTCAGCATATCCAGCCGCATTTTTGCGCCTGTGCGGCGCACCTCCACCGGCGTCTCAAACCCGGCCATGCGGACACGGGCGAAGAAATCCGGCTCGGAGGACACCTGCGCGTTGGCGACCGGCGTCAGGGCCATCAGTGACAACAGAACGATCAGCCAGCGCATGGGGCGACTCCTCTATCCCGCTTGCATTTGCGCGGATTCGGCGGCATTGACCAAGCCTTCTGCATGGGAAAGGCATTTTTGAGACCTCCGTGACCCCGACCGAGCCGCCTGCCCTGCTGATCGACGCCCGTGGCCATCGCTGCCCGGTACCGACCCTGCGCCTGCGTAAGGCCCTGTCCGAGCATCCTGACGCCGTCATCACGCTCCTGGCCGACGATCCGATGGCCCAGATCGACGTGCCGCACTTCTGCCAGCAGAACGGATTTCGCCTGATCGCCTCCGTCGCCGAAGACGCCCACAGGCGCTTTGTCGTCAGCGGCTAAACCTTTCCGGCGCGTTTACCTTTTGGCGAGACGAATCGTTTAGGCCTTTTCTACCGCTTGTCTGGCGGCCGGATATCCTGCGTGTCAGGGCCTGTATCTCAGGGAGTTTGAGTTGAATATTCAGGCGCGCGTCTTGCTGCTGGCGAAGGATCAGCAATGGCCTGAGCGGCTGGGGGCTGAGCTTGACCGGCTGGGCTGGCGCACCATTACGGCCTATCGCCCCGACGCGGCACTGGCCTGTATCGGGGATCTTCAGATCGAGGCGGTTCTGGTCGATGCGGCCCATCCGGAGTGTTCGGCAAAGCTGGTGACCCAGTTGCGCGAAGCCTGCGCGCCGCGCCGCCTGCCCATTGTGCAGGTAACCCACAATGGTCAATACGACATCCCCGAAGGCTGGGACATGGTCTATGACCGCGACGCCCACCCGCAGCAAATCCTCCTTGGCCTTGAGCATATGGTGCGCGCCAATGTCGCCGAAGAGGAATACGAACTGCGGCGCGACACCCTGAACGCGCTGGGGTTGGACATACCGTCGCGCGACGATGACAAGCCGCTGGCCATACTTTCGGTAGGGCCGGCAGACCCGGATTTTCTGGCCCTCAGCCATACTCTGCGCGCGCGGGGTGTGGACCTCTATGCCGCCTTCACCAGCTACTCAGCCTTTGATTATCTTCATGATAAGACGTTCGACGCCGTCGTTCTGTGGGGGCGTGAGTCCGTCGCTGAGGCCCTGTCGATCGCATCGGGTATGCGGCGTAATACCCGGCTCTACCACACGCCGGTATTCCTGCGTTTGCAGAAATCCGTCGATCTCGATCTGGGCGACGCCTTCCTGCGTGGCGTCAACGACGTCTCCGCGCCGGGCGCCAACGAAGCCGAAATCGCCGACCGGGTGCTGCGTCTGGCCCGCGCCTATCGTCGCCAGAGCAATACGCGGCAGGCGCTGGAGGCCGTCAACCACAGCCCATACATGGACAAAGGTACGGGGCTGTTTACCCGCGACCTGTTTGCCGCCCATCTGGCGCGTCTGGCCAAGGCGTCCAGCCAACGCAACCGGCCTTTGAGCGTCTGCGTGCTTAAAATTTCCGAAAATCCGGAAATTGCACAGGCCCGAATGCGCAAATCGCTTGAGCGCGCCATGCCTCAGATCGGGTCGATGATCTCGCGGCTGGTGCGCGCCGAAGACACGGCGGGCCGTTTGTCGGAAGAGGTGTTTGCTCTCGCCCTGCCCGCCACGCCCGAAGCCGCCGCGCGCCTGGTCGGGGAGCGGATCGGAGCCGTCATAAGCTGCACGGCGTTTGAATCCGGTAACGGCCGCTCGCCCTTTGTGGTCGAATTCGATGTCGGCGTAGCGGAACTGATCGACGGCGAACCCGTGGCCGAAGCCCTGACGCGCGCCGCTCAACAGATTCGCCCGTCTTCCGGGGATATGGATCAGGCGATTTAGCTTGCGGCTATGGCCGCCAGCCGCGTCATGATCTTTTCTGCAGCGGCCAGACGCCCGGCTGCGTCCGGCCATTCGCCCCGCACGAGCAGCTTCTGATCCGGACGCAGCTTCCAATCCTGCGGATGCGCCTGAATGAGGCCGATCAGCCCCACAGGATTGCTGAACTGATCATGGCGGAAGCTAATGACCGCGCCCTTCGGCCCAACGTCAATCTTGGCGACATTGGCTTCACGGCACAGGCCCTTGATGCCGACCACCTTCAGCAGTTGCTCTGCTTCTTCCGGAATCGGTCCGAAGCGGTCGATCAGTTCGGCAGCCAGCGCTTCGCGATCCTCGCGCTTTTCGGCCTCTGACACGCGGCGGTACAGGGACAGGCGGATATTGAGGTCCGGAATATAGTCTTCCGGGATCATGACGGCGGCGCCGGCATTGATCTGCGGCGACCAGCCCCGGTGATCCGTGGCCGGTTCATCGGCACGGCTGCGCAGTTCATTCACAGCGTCTTCCAGCATCTGCTGATACAGCTCGACGCCGATTTCACGGATATGGCCAGACTGCTCATTGCCCAGCAGATTGCCGCCGCCACGGATATCCAGATCATGGCTGGCAAGCTGGAACCCAGCTCCCAGATTATCCAGAGATTGCAAGACCTTCAGACGCTTTTCTGAGGCTTCACTTAAAATCTGGTGCGGCTGCGTCGTCAGATAGGCAAAGGCGCGCGTCTTGGAGCGCCCGACGCGCCCGCGGATCTGATAAAGCTGCGCCAGACCAAACATGTCGGCGCGGTGGACGATCAGCGTATTGGCGGTCGGCACATCCAGTCCGGACTCAACAATGGTGGTCGCCAGCAGCACGTCGTACTGACCGTCATAGAAGGCGGTCATGACTTCTTCGAGCTGGGTCGGGGTCATCTGACCGTGGCCGACAATAAACTTCACCTCCGGCACCTGCTCACGCAGGAAGCGTTCGAGGTCTGGCAGGTCTTTCAGGCGCGGCACCACATAATAGGCCTGTCCACCGCGATATTTCTCGCGCAGCAAGGCCTCGCGTATGCTGACGGCGTCGAACGGCAGGACGTAGGTGCGTACCGCAAGACGGTCCACCGGCGGCGTGGCGATGATGGACATTTCCCGAATTCCGGAAAGTGCCATTTGCAAGGTGCGCGGGATCGGCGTCGCCGACAGGGTCAGCATATGCACATCGGCACGGAAAGCCTTGAGCTTTTCCTTGTGCTTGACGCCGAAATGCTGCTCCTCATCGACGATAACAAGACCCAGATCCTTGAATCCGACCTGCTCGGACAGCAGGGCGTGCGTGCCGATCACCACCTCGACTTCGCCGTTTTTCAGGCCGTCGCGCGTCTCGTCCGCCTCCTTGCGCGTTACCATGCGTGACAGATGGCGCACGCGGATCGGCCAGCCCTGAAAGCGTTGGCTGAAGGTCTTGAAATGCTGGCGCGCCAGAAGCGTCGTCGGGCAGATAATGGCCACCTGCTGACCCGACATGGCCACCACAAAGGCCGCGCGCAAGGCCACCTCGGTCTTGCCAAAGCCGACATCGCCGCAGATGAGACGATCCATCGGATGTCCCTTCGACAGGTCGTCGAGCACATCGTGGATGGCGTTGAGCTGGTCTTCGGTTTCTTCGTAGGGGAATTGCGCACAGAATTCGTCGTAAAGCCCGGACGGCGGGTCGATCTGCTGACCCACCTTGAGCGCACGCGCCGCCGCGAGCTGGATCAGGCCATCGGCCATCTCACGCAGCTTTTCCTTGGCCTTCGCTTTGCGCGCCTGCCAGCTTGCCGAGCCCAGACGGTCCAGTTGCGCCGTGTCGGAATCCGCCCCATAGCGCGTCAGCAGGTCGATATTTTCGACCGGCAGGTACAGCTTGGCCTCGGCGGCGTATTGCAGTTCGAGGCAAGCGTGCGGGGCGTCGTTGACGCTCAGCGTTTTCAGGCCCTCATAGCGCCCGATGCCGTGCTCGATATGCACCACCAGATCGCCCTGAGACAGGGATGAGGCTTCGGCCAGAAAATTATTGGCACGCCGACGTTTACGCGGGCGGGCTAATCTATCACCTAAGATATCGGTTTCCGAAATAACCGCCAGGGTCTCGGTCTCAAACCCCTGATCAAGCGGCAGAACGGCGCGCTGGATCGGCTTGGCCTTGGTGCCGGCGACCCCGAAGCTCAGCGCGTCGGCATAGTCCTTGGCCAGCCGCGTCTTATCGAGCCCATGATCGGAGAGCATGGCTCCCAGACGATCAGACGAGCCTTCGGTCCACGAGGCGAACAGCACCCGCTTCCCGGCCTTCGACAGGGCCTTGGCGTGGTCGGCCACGGCGGTAAACAGGTTGACGCTGTCCTGATGGCGTTCCGGTGCAAAACTGCGCCCCGGCCGCGCCCCCAGATCAATGGCCGAAGCCTCATCGCGCTGAAAGGTCTCGAACTGACGCACGCGGCCCTTTTGCAGACCGCTCTGCCATTCACTATCGTCGAGATAGAGGCGACCGGGTGGCAGGGCGCGATAGCCGCTGTCCAGCTTGACGGCGCCCTTGGCCATGACGCGGGCATCGCCGGACCCTTTGCGCGACTCATAGGCATCGAGCACAGAGTCACGCCATTCGCCAAAGGCCTGTTCGGCCAGACCGTCCAGAAGGATCAGGGTCTGCGGCGGCAGGTAATCGAACACGCTGTCGAGGCGCTCATAAAACAGCGGCAGCAGGGTTTCGACGCCTTGCCGACGGATACCGGAAGACACCGCCGCATAGATCGGGTCATCGCCGGGCGCGCCAAAGTTTTCCAGATAGCCCTGACGGAAACGGCTGATGCTTTGTTCATCCAGCAGGATTTCGCTCACCGCCATGAAGTCAATCGCCGCAATCTGTTTCAGCGAGCGTTGGGTTTCCGGATCGAAGGTGCGGATGGATTCGAGCTGATCGCCGAAGAAATCGAGCCGCACCGGCTCGTCCTGACTGGGCGAAAAGACGTCGATAATGCCGCCGCGCACGGCGAATTCGCCGCGTTCGGAAACGGTCGAGACGCGGTTATAGCCGTTGCGCGAAAAATAGGCCTCAAGCTCGCGCGTTTCGATGCTCTGACCGGGTTTGAGCGACAACAGGCTGCCGCGCATGGCGTCGCGCGGCGGCACCTTCTGCGACAAGGCGGCCGAGGTGGTGAGGATCAGCACAGGCTTGGCCGGTTTCCCGTTCAGCGCCTGAAGCCGCGTCAGGCCGCTCATGCGCTGGGCAATCAGGCCGGTCGTCGGGCTCACCCGGTCATAGGGCAGGCAGTCCCATGCCGGAAAGCGAATCACATCCAGTTCCGGCGCATAGAAGGCCAGTTCTTCGGCGATGGCGTTCATACGACCGTGATCGCGCGCCACAAACAGCGCAAGCCCTTCGGCGCGCGTCAGGTCCGACGCCACCAGACTGTCGTAACCCGGCGGACACCCGGTCAGGGACAGGCGGGTGGCGGCGGCAGTAATGCGGGAAATATCGGACATCTATTGCTGAAGCTTTGTGTAAGCTATCTTATAATACTGATTGAGCTGGTTCATGATTTCGGAATCATGCTCCGGGGGCACGGGGTCGCGTTCGATGATCCAGCCATAGAGATCCTGATCCGGCGCTTCGAGCAGGGCTTCGAAAATATCGAGCTGTTCGGCGGTCATGGTCGGCAGATATTCTTCGGCGAAATGCCCCAGAATGATGTCCGCCTCCTTGAAGCCGCGTCGCGAGGCGCGGAACCACAGTTTGCGCAGGCGGGCCTGATGGAGATCGTCAGCGGTGTCGGTCATGGTTTTCCCGTCTATGGAGCGCAATCGCCCTTCTCTTTCATACGGTTTGGTGCTTGAAAGAGCCTATGCGTCCGGAAATTTTGTTCCCCTATTACACGTCTTTGACCGGCCTGAAAGGGGTCGGGCCGAAAATTGCGCCGCATCTGATCCGTCACGTCGGGCCCTATGTGCGTGACCTGCTGTTTACCCTGCCCAGCCAGTTGATTTTTCGGCCCGTCAGTCGCATCGCCGAGGCCCGCGTGGGGCAGGTTCAGACCCTGTGCGTGACCATCGGCAGCTATCAGAAAAGCGCCGGTAAAGGACCACAGCGCATCACCGTTTTTGATGATAGCGGGCAGATGCAACTGACCTATTTTCATCCCATCCGGGGCTTCGAACAGCAACATCCCGTCGGCGAAGTCCGCTGGATCAGCGGCCGGGTCGAAAGTTTCGGTTCGTCGCTTCAGATGAACCATCCGGACTATGTGGTGCCTCTGGACAAACAGGACACCATCCCCCTGTTTGAAACCGTCTATCCGGCGACAGCGGCGGTTTCGCCCCGGCTGATGCGGCGCTTCGTCGAGGCAGCCCTGCACAGGGTGCCCGACCTGCCAGAGTGGCTGGATATTGAGACGCTGGGGCGACTGAAAATTTCCGGTTTTTCGGATGCGTTGCGCGCTGCCCACGCCCCCGTGAGCGAAGCCGACCTGCTGCCTGATGCCCCGGCGCGCAAGCGGCTGGCCTATGATGAGGCGTTGGCCCATCAACTGGCCATGAAGGCGCGTAAGCAGCACCGTCAGGCCACCCCAGCCCTGATCATCGACCGTCACCTGTGGGCCGATAAGGCGTTGTCCACCCTGCCCTTCGCCCTCACGCGGGCGCAGACACGTGCCCTGAACGATATTCGCGGTGACCTGCGCTCCGGCGAACGCATGAACCGCCTCATTCAGGGTGATGTCGGGTCGGGAAAGACTCTGGTGGCCCTGATGGCCATGATCGACGTTGCCGAAGCCGGGCATCAGAGCGTCATGATGGCCCCGACCGAGATTCTGGCGCGCCAGCATTACGAAAAATCCCTGCCTATCCTGAGCGATATGGGCATTTCTGCCGTGCTGATGACCGGACGCGACAAGGGTAAGGAGCGCGAAGCCAAACGCGCCGCCGTAGCGTCGGGCGACACCACAATGATCTTTGGCACCCATGCCGTGTTTCAGGAAGGCGTGGCGTTCAAAAGCCTGCAATTCTGCGTTATCGACGAACAGCACCGCTTCGGCGTGGGACAGCGGCAACGCCTGTTCCTGAAAGGAGACAGCGTCCACT
>NZ_JAIWNX010000239.1 GCF_020217185.1 Asticcacaulis sp. | reverse complement strand
ACCTGTCCATGTCGGCGACGCCCATTCCGCGCACGCTGGCCCTCACCCAATACGGCGAGTCTGACCTCAGTGTGCTCGATGAAAAGCCCGCCGGGCGGCAACCCATCCACACCGCGGTCATCCCGCGCGCGCGTTTGTCAGACGTGTTTGATCGGCTGAAATCGGCCATAGCCGCCGGATCGCAGGCCTACTGGATCTGCCCGCTGGTCGAAGACAGCGCCGAGTCCGACCTGATTGCCGTCGAAGCCCGTCACGAGTCGCTTCAGGACGCGCTGGGGCGAGAGGTGGGGTTAGTACACGGGCGAATGCCGTCGGCCGAAAAAGAAGACGTCGTGGCGCGCTTTGCCTCCGGCGAGCTGCCGCTGCTATGCGCGACGACCGTGGTCGAAGTTGGCATCGACGTGCCCAATGCCTCGATCATCATTATCGAACAGGCCGAACGCTTCGGTCTGGCACAACTGCATCAGTTGCGGGGGCGGGTCGGGCGGGGTTCGGCCAAAAGCGCCTGCATCCTGCTCTATGACATGCCATTGGGACAGGCCGCCAAGGCGCGGCTGGAACTGCTGCGCACAACGGAAGACGGGTTTGAGATCGCCGAGATGGACTGGAAACTGCGCGGTGAAGGCGATGTGCTGGGCGCGCGGCAGTCCGGCTTCCCCGCCTATCGCTTTGTTGATCCGGTGGCGCACGCCGACCTGATCGCCACGGCGTCGCGTGAGGCGCAATATATTCTTCAGCACGAAGCGCAATTCCCACCGCTGCGCCGGCAGGCTCTGGAAGTCCTGCGCCACCTGTTCGACTGGCGACCCGATGCAGCGGATAAGGTGGATTAATCCCGTCGGGCCCCGCGCCAGGCGAGCCACCTCGCCTGAGAATCCGCTTGAAGATCGGCATAAAACAGATTGTAGGGACGTACTTTTTTACTATCCGACCATGACCCGTCAACATCGAAAGACGGGCCCGACGGCCGTGATACATAGAGGATATCGCCGCGGCAGCGCGCACTGACCTTGCGCGGCATCAGGGCCGGGGTCGTCCCCCATTCCAGCCCAGTGGCATTGGCGGCACCCAGACTGTGACGCGCCTCGACCTCCTTGTCCGTGACGCCGCCCGTCAGCGGATTGACGCACAGGGCCTTACCGTCCAACGGCTCCATAATACTGGTCGGGCTCCACTCCATGGCGCGGCGCTGCGCCTGCAAGGCGCGGTCAGGACGGCCACTATCGACGCTCAGATAAGCGACGGCGCAGCCATATTGGGTACGCTGCTGACAGGCCGGGACCGCTTGCCCCGCTTGAAAATCATCGGCCGGCGTCAGGGCTTCGAGAAAATAGACAGCGACCAGCGCCGACTTCAGCGCCTCATCGGTCAAGATGCGCTCTTTCAGCAGCCGCTGCCCCAGGAACGCCCCCTGCTCCAGCCCCACAATGATAAAGCCGCTGCCGTTACGGCGCTGGGCCAGAAAGGCGTCAAAGGCGGCCTCAACATCCCCATAGGCAAATTGCCGGGCCTCACGCGCATCTTCGCGTTGCGTCAGTTGGCTGTAGAGGCTGGCCTGACGATAGCGCGGCGCATAGACATAGCCGACCGCATTGAACGGTCCGGCATAGTTAGGGAGTTGATTGCGTATGACCTCGGCGCTGGCCGTGGGATCATCAATCGGTCCCACCCAGTCCTTACCGCCATTGAAGGTCGTGCCGTGGATGAAGAAGATATCGACTTTTTGAGGATTACGGTTGCGACGTACCTCCAACCCGTTGAGCGCCGGATTAAGATACCAGCCGCTCACCTTGCGATAATCAGGAGCCGCCGGCGGCACATAGGTTTGAAACGGCACCTTGGGGTCGAGATTGTGACGCATAATGTCGTCACCCCATAGCGTCCCGACCATGACCACAAACAGCCCTCCCAGCAGGGAGAAGCCGGCGATCAGCAGACGTCTATGGACAAGGGGAAGCTTGGGCTTATCGGACATGCGGCAGGCGACGGTTTCCTTCAGGCCTCTATCATGAGGCCGGGCGTGGCATCAGGCAAGCGCTCAGCGCTTCACATATTATGTGCCGACGTTAAGGGGCTTTGGGCGTACCGGGCTTATAGGCGTCATTGGGCCAGCGTTTATGCACCCAGAACCATTCTTCCGGCCGCGCACGCACCACCTCTTCGATAAAGGCCGAAACCTTGGCCACGGTGCTGTCGATATCGGCAGCCTTATGACCGGTATCATCCACCTCAATCGGCTCATGGACGATCACACGGAAGCGCGCCTTGTGCAGACGCTCGACCGTCATCGGCTGCAACACCGTGCCGAAGCGCATAGCCAGCCGCGTCGGGCCGGGCGCCGTATCGACGCTGCGCCCGAAAAAGGGGGTGGCGACGCCGCGATTGAACTTCTGATCGTTCATCAGCGCGACCGATTCGCCCTTGGCCATGGCGATCAGCAATTCCTTGGCCCCGTCGCCGCCCTTCGGGGCAAACAGACGCACGCCGTATCGCATCCGCCCGGCCTTGATGCGCTCATCGACATAAGGGTTGTTCGCGGCGCGATAGGTCATCTGACACTCGACCCCGGCATCGACGATGGTCGAGGGCATAATCTCCCAGTTGGCAAAGTGCCCGGAGATGAAGACCACGGGGGTCTGGCTCTCGGCGATGGCCTTCAACCGCTCCATATTGACCACCTCAACGCGCCCGTTGGCGATGCGGATGCGGTCCATAATGGCGAATTCGGCAAAGGTGCGCCCCAGATTGTCCCACTGCGCGCGGGCGACGCTCGCCTTCCACGCCTCATCCTTGTCCGGAAAGGCGAGGTCGAGGTTCTGACGCACCAGCTTCTGGGTCGGGGTGATGGGGCCTATGGCCTTGAGCAGCCACGCTCCCATATCCGACGCCGTATCGACCGGCAAGGCGCGCACGACACCGACAAACAGGTCGTACATCAGCGCTTCGAAACGCCAGGCTACATCTTGCCAGAAGGAGGGTTTTGCAGAAGACATGTAATCTGATGCCTTAAGATTTTTCTTTAAGCTCTTTTTGAGCCTTAAGAATTTTTAACAGGCGTTTCACGCGGGCCTCGGCCGCCAGATGGCTGGATAACACGCCATCCCAGCCACCGGTGAAGTGGCAACGGAACAGGAAGTACCGCGTGAAAACGAACGGATATTCGAACGGCAGGCGCGTCCATATCGCCCAGGCGGGCTTTTTCAGCGCCTTGGCCTGAAGGTTGGTGTAGGAGTCGAGCTTCTGACGGATATGCTCATAAGAGCGCGCCGAAAAGTGCGTCGCCGACCCGCGTAGCTGCCCTACCGGCTCGTCCCTGGTGTCCACCGTGTCGTGCACCAGCGAGTCGCGGAACCGCACCTTGCGACGGTCATAGAGGCGGACATAGTTGTGATAGTCGGCCCACAGGCGCGGCTTATCCTTACCCGGATAGACATTGCGCAGCTTGAAGCGGTAGGCCGGCAGGTCAGGGCCGCGCGCCATCAGGGCCTTGATTTCCTGATATAACTGCGGCGTCACCACCTCATCGGCGTCGAGATTGAGTATCCAGTCGAAGCTGGCGCAGTCTTCGGAAAAGCGCTTTTGCGGCCCGTACCCCACCCAGTCATTGTGAAAGACCTTCGCCCCCATCTGACGGGCCATGTCCGGCGTGCCGTCCGTGGAACCGGAATCGACCACCACCACCTCATCGACCAGCCCCTCAATCGCCCGCAGACAATTGGCGAGACGATCGGCTTCATTCTTGGTGATAATACACGCGCTCAGTTTCGGCGGTGAGGACATAAAGGGACTCTGGATGCTAGATCATTCTGGCTTAGTCGCCTCCCCCCATCCGGTCAATAGTCATCGGATTGATCGAACCCGCCCGGCCGCACGTACACCGGGTTTTGAACAGGCCCCAATTGATGACCCAAACGACGATCCTGTGGTTTCGTTCCGATCTGCGACTGCAAGATCATGAAGGCGTGGAAGCCGCGCTCAACAGCGGCAACCCGGTGGTGCCGGTCTATATTTACGACGACCAGCTGGCGCAACGGCCTTTAGGAGCCGCTTCGAAATGGTGGCTGGATCGCTCCTTGCGCGCGCTGGATCAGGGTTTGCGGGCGCACGGATCACGTCTGATCGTCCTCAAAGGGCCGGCGATGGCGCAGTTGAAGCGCCTGATCGGGCAGGTTTCGGCGACGCGACTGATCCTCTCACGTACCTTTGAGCCGAAAATCGACGCCTTCGATGCCGGTCTGGGCAAGGGGCTGGGCATACCAGTCGAGAGTTTCAACACACACCTTCTGTCCGATCCGACGCAGATTCGCACGGGCGACGGCAATGCGTATAAGGTCTTTACCCCCTTCTACCGTGCCCTGCTGGCACATGGAGCGGCAAAGGGCCAAGCGCGAAAACCCGTGGCGACCCATTGGCCGGCCCCTGCTGAGTGGCCGGAGAGCATGGAGATTGATGCGCTGGGGCTCAAACCCGCACTGACGCCATCGGGGCAAGACTGGTCTGAAGGTTTCGATCTGTGGACGCCGGGCGAAGACGGCGCGCATCAGCGCCTGTCGGCCTTTCTGCGCTCCGGGCTGAAAGGCTATGCGCCGGATCGCGACCGGCCCGATCTCGACATCACCTCGCGCCTGTCGCCGCATCTGCGTTTTGGAGAGATCAGCCCGCACCGGGTTCTGCACGAGGCCGAAGCGCACGCCGCCTCTCATCCGGCCCTGCGCGAAGATTTGGAAAAATTCAGGGCCGAACTGGCCTGGCGCGATTTCAGCTACAATATCCTGCAACTCCAGCCGGACCTTGATCGCGTCAATTTCAAAAGCGCCTTTGATGCCATGCCGTGGCGCAACGATCCGGCGGGCTTGCGCGCGTGGCAGCGCGGCGAAACCGGCTACAGTCTGGTCGATGCCGGTATGCGTCAGTTGTGGCGCACGGGGTTCATGCACAACCGCGTGCGCATGGTCTGCGCCTCGTTCCTGTCCAAGCACCTGCTGATCGACTGGCGGCAGGGGGAACAGTGGTTCTGGGACACGCTGGTCGATGCCGACCCAGCCAGCAATACGGCCAGTTGGCAATGGGTGGCGGGCTCCGGGGCCGATGCAGCCCCCTATTTCCGCATCTTCAACCCCTTGACTCAGGCCGAGAAATTCGACCCGAAGGGGGCCTATCGCCGACGTTTTGTTTCCGGTTTTACGGAAAAGGTAGCTGGCACCGCATCCGCTCATCACCAAAAATTTGAACGCGACCTGTTTGATTTCGCAGGCGTTTCGGCTTCTAACTCAAAGGGTGCCCCGCGAATGATCGTCGATCACGCTATGGCACGTCAGCGGGCGCTCGACGCCTATGCGCAGATGAAAGAGGACTAAGCCATGCCTGCCCAGATAGAGGCCGATGCCCTGAAATCCCTGCTCGATGCCGGGGCAGTCAAGATCATCGACGGCAGTTGGGCGCTGGATGGCACGGACATGCGCGCCCTCTATGCCGAAAGCCATATCCCGACGGCGCAGTTCTTCGATATCGACGCCATCAGTGACCGCAGCAGCGGCCTGCCGCACATGGCCCCGACACCCGAGGTGTTCGCGCAGGCGGTCGGCGACATGGGCATCAGTGAAACCGACCACGTGGTGATCTATGACCGGCAGGGTCTGTTTTCCGCGGCGCGTGTCTGGTGGACCTTCCGCCTGATGGGCCACCAAAAGGTGCAGGTGCTGAAGGGCGGCCTACCGGCGTGGCTAGCGGCTGGCTATCCGACAGGTAGTGGCGCGGAATGGGTCAAGGGCGTCCCCTACACACCGAATCCAAACCCCGATATGGTTATATCTCTCAATGTATTGCAGGCACATCTTGGCGCATCGGATGAGATGGTGCTGGACGCCCGCCCGGCCGCGCGTTTTGATGGCACAGCCCCGGAACCGCGCGCTGGTCTGCGCTCCGGGCACATGCCAGGCAGCCGCAGCCTGCCTGCCAGTGAACTGATCCGCGACGGGGCGCTGAAACCGCTCGCAGACCTGAAAAACATCTTCTCGGCCCTGCACGTCACGCCCAAAACGCAGGTCATCACCTCGTGTGGATCAGGGGTGACGGCGGCCATTATCGCCCTGGCCCTGCATGAGATCGGCCATGACAAGGTGCGGCTCTATGACGGGTCTTGGGCCGAATGGGGTCAGGCCACACTCGACACGCCGGTCGTTCAATCCGATCAGCGCACCGGCGGCGAATAGAGCAGGCCACGTTCGGGCGCGTTCCATTGCGCATTCAGCCCGCGCGACAGCTTAAGCGGCGAGTCCGCGCCGATATTGCGATCGAAGATTTCGCCGTAATTACCGACCTGAGACACGATATTATAGGCCCATTCCGGCCCCAGCCCCAGACCGCCGCCCAGATTGCCCTCTGAGCCCAGAAGGCGCCGGACCTCCGGGTTCTGGGATTCCAGTTGATCCGCCTTGACTGACTGGCTCGTCACGCCCAGTTCCTCCGCGACGATGGTCGCATAGAGCGTCCAGCGCACAATGTCCGTCCACTGGTCGTCCCCTTGCCGCACGACCGGCCCCAGAGGCTCCTTCGAGATGATTTCCGGCAAAATGGTGTGGGCCGTCGGGTCGCTCAGCGTCGTGCGCGCCGCCGCCAGAGCCGACACGTCGCTGCTCAGAGCATCGCACTGACTGGCGGCATAGGCGTCGCGCCCCTCGTCCTCGTTCTTGACCACGACGGGGTTATATTTCAGCCCGCGCGCGCGGAAAAAGTCGGCCAGATTAAGCTCGCTGGTTGACCCCGTCTGCACGCAGATGCGCGCGCCGTTCAATTCGGTGGCGCTGTTCAGCCGCAGGGATTTGCGGACCAGAAAACCCTGACCGTCATAATAGTTGATGCCTGCGTAATCGACCTGATCCGCGGCGTCGCGCGACAGGGTCCAGGAGGTCGAACGCCACAGCACATCGACCTTGCCGGTTTTCAGCGCCTCGAAACGTTCGGTCGTGGTGAGCGGCACATAGGTCACCTTATCGGCGTCGGAAAAGATAGCGGCGGCCAGAGCGCGGCAGAAATCGGCGTCGAATCCACGCCAGCGCCCGGAATTGTCCTTATACGAAAAGCCGATCAGACCGGGATGCACGCCGCAATTGACCCGCCCGCGCGTCAAGACGGCCTTTAGCGTGGCACTGTCGCTTTGGGTGGGGGGGAGCGTGGCCTCCGGGGCCTGAGCGGGCTTGTCGTCTGTGGCCTTTTGTCCCTGCCCGCACGCCGTCAGACCGCACACAAGACCGGCCAGAGCAATCGGCGCGGCAAGGCGGGACAAGAGGCGGAACACGGACATGGGCAACAGGGCCTTTACGGTGGCGGCGCACCCTATTCAACACCAGCCCGCCGTCCCGGTCAAAGCGAAAGGGACGATCAGTGCTCACAAATTGGAGAAATGGCGACCCTGGCAGAAATCAAAGACCCTAAATCATTCAAAAAGAAGCACAATCTAACCTGAAAAACACCACCATTCTAACCTGAAAAACACCACCATTGATTTATTTAGATTTTTTGCCGCTGCTTCTAACCGCCCAAGTCTCGAAATACCCATGGTCGATACGCTCTTCAAATGCGTCTTTTCGCAACCACAGCTGTTCCGCATTTTTCCAGGAAGACCCAACTAAAGCACAGGGCGCTCTGCCGTCGAAAGCAGCCTGTTTGCGTCCGAATCGACCCAAAAAGCGCGCAGGCGAGGCGCGGGGACGAGCGCGGCGCTTCGGGTCTGGACGTCGGCAACCTTCTTCTGGCCGAAATCGCTTGCAAAGACAGCGGCAAGGACAGGTTGAACGTCTGGCACCCAGACCACACTGAAGCTCACCTTCAAACCGTTATGGTGAAAGTCGCGCCTGGCATCGGCGAGAACGTGCTGGCGTGCCTCGACACCGCGAGGATAGGCATTATGCGGCGCCAGCACGAAACCCAGCCTGATCACTTGGTTCCGGTTGCCGTTGAGCGCATGTGCTCCATGCTGGACGGCTTCGATGTTAAGGCCGTACCGCAGGCCTGTGGTCGTTATGGCCAATGCGCAGAGGCGATGCCTCGTCCGTACCACAGCCCCACCAAGCCTTTACAACTAGACGTTTCAGTCCTCACTCACCGAAATATCGGGTAAAGATCGCTTGCCAGAATTGAAGGGGCCAGACTATTCTTCCATAAGTTGCGTGTATGATGAAATTTTTATAGGAAAAATTGCAATGAAATCGAACCCTTATAAAGTATTTGGAGTAGTTGTTCCGGCCCCACCAAGCGATGGAGGCTATATGGCTGGCAATGTTTCCGAAGGCGTGGTCGTCTTCAAAGGGCAGACCATTCCGATGTTCAAGACGGGTGGCGTTCAGTTTTTTGATCAAAACCCAATTCCCGTCAGCTCAGTCCCTCATATACAGTACAAGACCCAAAACAATTTCGATGATCATTGGTGGTGCGGCGGCACTCATGGACAAATTGCGCTCCAGGTGCAATCAGCCGCGCACATCGACAATGTGTTTGCCAACATTCACTACAATGAGAACGCTGAAAACGGCACGCACGAAGGAACGGCAGCCTCGATTTCCGTCACATCGGGAAGCGGAGCCAATGCCGATACCACATCGGTGGCGTGGAAGATGAACACGAATGAACCGGGGGCATGGGCACAATCGCCCCCTTTCTCTCTGGTCCGAGGGTTGCAGACGGTAACTTTCGATGTTTACGTTGCCGATGGGAATAACTTCGGTATCTGGAACTTCGATATAGATGCACCGGCGTTTTCTCCTCGCCCGCTTACCATACGCTTCTACTGGAAATGCATCCGCACCGAGACAGTCATTCCGGGGGGCACCTACCAGCTTACCGACTCATTCACCGCTGGGGTTTCCTCGGAAAGCGCTTCAACGTCCTCGGTGTCCAAGGAACTGGGTCTTTCGGCCAGTGCTGGCTACAAGTCGATCTCCCTGGGCCTGACAGCGGCAATAAAATCGACATCGAGCACGAGCGAGTCGGTCAAATTGAGCAAGGCCACGACCGTGACGAACTCGCAGGTCTACCCAAACAAGGGCGATACCGACATGACCCTCCAATTGTGGCAACCCTGCGTGGAATACGACATTGCAGGCCTGAAGATCATCGACCAACGCGCCGATACCTTGCTGGCAACAACGCAGTGGGCACCAAAGCAGCCGAACTGATCCCAGCAGAAGTCTCGGAACACTTCGAGGACAGCACATCCCTTAGCGGGTATGACAAAGGCCCTGCGGTTTCCCCGCAGGGCCTGATCACTCCGGGCCGTGGTCAGTTTTGCTGATGATCACCTCCCCCGCCCTCTGGCCATTATCCCGTCCGACGCTGTAGGTCACCTCGACCGCGTCGATTGCGAAGCCGTCGAATATCCGGCGTACCTCCGGGTGATCGTTGAGGCTGAGGATAAACCGCCCTTGATTCCCCTCAGCACCTCAGCCATCCGCTCGAACTGCCCGCGGTCGAACAGGTCGCGGCCATTAACAATGCTCCAAGCCGTCATCATGACCCTGCAACTGGCGCTGATCCGCCTCAAATACGACATCGGGCGCGCGATCGATGCGCAGATCCGCGACTTCGCCGCGGCCCTGCTGCCTGAGCTGAAAGCCCACGGAATCCTGAATTCTATCCTGCGCCTGGCGCATTTTCTGGCCACGCTGATCAAGGAGTCGAACGGCCTGACCCGCTTCGAAGAGGATTTGCACTACACCACGCCCAAGCGGCTGGATGCCATGTTTTCCAACGTCAAAGGCCTTGATCACGCCGCACGCCTGATCAAGGCCGGGCCCGTGGCCATCGGCAATTGCGTTTATGCCAACCGCAACGGCAATGGCGATGAGGCATCGGGCGACGGCTATCGCTACCGGGGCCGTGGCCCGATCCAGCTCACGGGCCGGGAAAACTATCGCCGCATGGCCGCTGCGCTCAACCTGCCGCTTGAGATCGACCCCGATCTGGCCTTGCGGCCGGACGTTGGCGCGCGCATCGCGGGGCAGTT
>NZ_JAIWNX010000238.1 GCF_020217185.1 Asticcacaulis sp. | reverse complement strand
CTGGGCCGACAAATCGCTCTGGAAATGGGCCGACCGCGACGACGCTGCGGGCGGGCGTTACCGGGTGAATGGCGAAGCGATGGAAGGTTTGGCCGACTGCCGCCCGAAACCATAGCGCGCGCCGCCTGCCCGCCCTTAGGGATCGACTATGAGCGCTCCGAACGCGCCACCTATACCGGCGTTGAGGCTCAGCGGCACGATAAGGCGACGGCGCAACGTCAAACCGTGGTGGCGGGCTCAGACAGCAATGCCAAGCGGCTCAAGAAAATCTATGCCTCTGAAAGCGCTGCGCTTCAGGCTGCGGAGGCCGAATGGGGCCGCACCCGTCGCGCCGGGGCCAAACTGACCCTGCCCCTGTCGTGGGGCCGCCCGGACATATTCCCGGAAAAGCCGATCACGGTCACCGGCTTCAAGCCCGAAATCAACGCGGAAAAATGGATCGTGGTCAGCGCCCGCCACCAGATGGATGGCACCGGTGGCTCAACGACAACGCTCAATCTGGAAACCGTCTGAATATCATAATGCACGCAACGAGAAGCCCCGTTTTTCGGCGGGACCTAAGAGCCAGATCCGAAATTAAGTTGAGCGGTATCAGTGGCTTAGCTTGACGCCAATCCAGGCCGTTGATTCAGCGGTCTCTGCCGGATTCGGTGTCCAGGGTGAAGATGATTGACAAGCGTCGGGTTCTGAACGGGACATTTCAGCGTTTGCGGACAGATGCGCCGTGTGAATGTCTATTCCGACTAGGCAAAAGACTTATATCGCCGCAATTTGCCATTTATCGTTGCACACGTTACAGAAGAAATATCGACATCGATCACAACCAAGCCTTGCGTCCTACGATCGTTTGGGTTTCAAATGGTATCCATCAACCCGATTCATAAAGGCAACCGTGATGACGACTTCCACCAGTCTTTTGGCTTATGTGACGAACGCACAGGATAATGGGTCTTCGCTCGGCGTCGGATCGGTCATTCCGGTCGATCTTGCCAAGGAAACGGCGCTGACGCCTATCCCTGTTTACGGCAGGTCGATGAGCGACGGATCGGGGACCAACGCCATCATCGTCACGTCGGATGGCAAGACCGCTTTTGTCACCAACGAATTCACCAACTCCCCGGCCGGCTCGGTCTCTAAAATCGACCTGGCGTCGGGCAACATCCTGTGGTCGATCACCGTCGGCGCAGAGCCGGTCGACATCGAATTCGTGCCCCATACCAAAGAGGAATGGGCCTGGGTCGCGAATTATGCGGGCAAATCGATCACGACGGTAAACCTTACCAAAGGTGTCGTGGGCACGACGATCCCGGTTCCGGGGGCGGGCCCCAACACGGTCGCGTTCACGCCTGACGGAACGAAGTGCTATGTCGCGAACTGGCAGACCGACAACCCGGCCGGCAGCAGCGTTACGCCGATTCAGGTGACCGGAAACGGCGCGTCGGGAACGGTCCAGCCGTCGATCGCCGTCGGGCTCAATCCGAACTGGATTGCCATCACCCGCGACGGCACCACTGCCTATGTCGCCAACAAGGGCAGCAGCAGCATCACGCCGATCGATGTCCTCACCAACACCCCCGGCGCCACCATCGCCCTGCCCGGACCGCCGATCCAGATACAGCTCAGCCCCGATGGCAAGCTGGCCTATATCGCTATTGCCGGGAGCAGCATTGACGCGGTGGTCCCGATGGACCTCACCACCAATCCCGCGACGGTCGGGTCGGCCATCGATCTTGCCAAGGGTGCCCAGCCGCACTGGATCGCCTTCACGCCCGACGGTGCCAAGGCCTATATTGTGGGCAACGGCAACGGCACGCTGACCCCGATCACGGTCAAGGGCAATGTGCTGGGGACTCCCATTACGGTCTCGGCCGATCCGGCTGCGGATATCCTCGACATCGCAATCGTGGCGTCCTTACAAGGGCCGCGCAAAGGGGCGGCGCAAAATAAGGCCAGGTGAGTCGCGCGGATGGGAGGGCCGGAAGGGCGTAGCCCGTAAGAGCCTAATCCGAAATTAAAGTGAGTGATGTCAGCGGGTTAAAGCCAATTTTTCGAAATCTATGGCACGGCCCGTCGCGCACTTCCACGGCCAGCCAACACGACAGGTGCGTCCAAAACTTTCCTGAACCGCGTTGAAAGGCTGCGTCAGCGGCGAACCGCACCCGTCAAGGCGTAAACCAAAGCATAGGCTGGCCTCCGCACCATCGGATCGGCTTCACATCGGGACACCTAACGCGGTGCCGACCGAGCGTTGCCGTCTTGAACAGCGGGCATTTCGTTATCGTCTGGCAGGACAATAGCCAGACCTTGGGAGACACTGCCATCAGTATCATCAAGGCCCAGGCTTTCACGGCCGACGGGAGCAAGACGGGTAACGAGTTCCTCGTGAACACGCCCTCCCCCGACCCAAAGGTCTATCCGAAAATTGGAACCGTTGGGAACGGGTTCGCCGTCGCGTGGAAAGACTGGACCGGTAACCGCCCGGCCGGTTCCACAAAACAAATCGATGTAGGTTGCACCACCCTTGTTTACGCCTATGAAATTTTTCCGTACTGCCCGTGAAATATCGAGATAGCGGACAAGATAGGGCAGTATCCCGATCCCGATCCATCCGATCTGGCAGGCCGAAATCGACCTCATGCCGCCCGATGTCTTGATGTTCGTTCACACCCAAACCGGCGCGGCATACAAATCAACTTCGTTCGGCAATGAGTTCCGCGACTGGTGCAAAGAAGCTGGACTCCCCCCGCAATCGAGCGCGCACGGCGTCCGCAAAGCCGCCGGCCGCCGCATGGCCGAAACCGGTGTCTCAGCTAAGGGGATCATGTCCGTTTTGGGCCACTCAAGCCTGTTCGAGGCCGGGCGCTACACCAAATCCGCCGACCAGATTAAGCTGGCCGACGACGCCATTTCAAAGCTCCGCTGAACCAAAGCCAGAACAAACACGTTCTAACCTAACGTTCTAACTGAAAATTTCCAATGAAAAATCAGAGCCTTAAAAAGAAAATGGCGACCCCGGCAGGATTCGAACCTGCGACCGTCCGCTTAGAAGGCGGATGCTCTATCCAGCTGAGCTACGGAGTCAGAAAGCGCTTTTAGTGCGTCCAGCTCTGGCGGCGGTTGGACGCGAAATTGTCGGCATAGGCCTTGATGATCTTCGGCGGGGTTTCCGGCTCAATCAGGCGGAACGGAATGCCGTGGGTTTCAGCATAGGCCATAGCCTGTTCCTTGGTATCGAAGGAGAGGCGCACCTGGGTATTGGTGTCCGCCGCCGAAATCCAGCCCATCAGCGGGTCAGGCGTGCGCGCCGAGGCCGGTTCGAACTCCAGCACCCAATCCTGAGTCTTGGCCTTGCCCGACTGCATGGCGGTCTTGGACGGCTTGAAGATGCGCGCGAACATGACAATCTCCTGCGGACGCGAAATCTGTCCGGATTCGATATCCGGATGGTCAAGGTCTGTTACTACAAACCCGCTTTTTGGCAAAGGGCTTTTGCCCGATTACCCTTCTATCTCAGCCGAAGCTTCGATCTCAACCAGCCATTCGGGGTTGATCAGGGCCGAGGTGCCGAGGAAGCTCGACGCCGGACGAATCTCACCAAACACTTCGCCGTGGGCGCGGGCGGCTTCCTGCCACAGCGACATATCGGTCAGGAAGATGCGCGTGCGGATGATGTCGGTCACCGAACCGCCCGCCTCTTCCACCGCCTTGACGATGGTTTCGAGGATGGTCTTGGTTTGCAGGTAGCAATCCCCTGCCCCGACCAGCTTGCCATCGCGCATGGCCGTTGTGCCTGCGACCTCGATACGGTTGCCGATACGCACGGCGCGTGAAAAACCGATGGTCGGTTCAAACGGCGAACCGGAAGAAATAAGCTGACGCATGAGGATATCCTGAAAATTAAACCAGACGGCTGCGGTCGAGCGCCGCGGTGATGAAGCTCTTGAACAGCGGGTGCGGCTGCATGGGGCGGGACTTGTATTCCGGGTGGTACTGCACGCCGATAAACCACGGATGGTCGTCGCGTTCGACGATTTCCGGCAGCAGGCCGTCCGGCGACATACCGCTGAATTTCAGGCCACAGGCCTCAAGCTGCGGGATATAGTCACGGTTGACTTCGTAACGGTGGCGGTGGCGCTCGGAAATCTGCGTCGTGCCGTAGATGTCGGCAACTTTTGAGCCTTCGCGCAAGCTCGCCGCAAAGGCCCCCAGACGCATGGTGCCGCCCAGATTGCCGCCCGCCGCGCGCTGATTCAGCTCATTGCCGTTGAGCCATTCGGTCATCAGGCCCACAACGTGTTCGCCACCGTCGCCAAACTCCGATGAGGTGGCCTTGGCGATGCCGGCCTGATGGCGCGCGGCCTCGACAACGGCCATCTGCATCCCGAAACAGATGCCGAGGTAGGGAATCTGGTTTTCGCGCGCGAACTTGGCGGCCATGATCTTGCCCTCGGCCCCGCGCTCACCGAAGCCGCCAGGCACCAGAATGGCGTGCACGTTTTCCAGCTTCTGACGCACGGTTTCGGGATCGTCCTCGAAGGTTTCGGACTCGACCCACTCGATATTGACCTTAACGCGGTTGGCCATGCCGCCGTGATAAACGGCTTCGATCAGCGACTTATAGGCGTCTTTTAACACCGTATATTTGCCAACAATAGCAATCGACACCTCGCCGTCCGGCTTGGCGTAGCGGTGGGTGATGTCTTCCCACATCGACAGATCGGGCTGCGGGGCGTCTTCGATGCCGAAGACGCTCAGCACCTCGTTGTCGAAGCCTTCGCGGTGATAGTCGATTGGCACGGCGTAGATATTGGCCGAATCGAGGGCCTGAATGACCGCCGTTTCGCGCACATTACAGAACAGACCGATCTTGCGGCGTTCCTCGCGCGGGATTTCATACTCGCTGCGGCACAGAAGGATGTCCGGCTGAATACCGATCGAGCGCAGTTCCTTGACCGAGTGCTGGGTCGGCTTGGTCTTCATCTCGCCCGCTGTCTTGACGAAGGGCAGCAGGGTCAGATGGATGAAACAGCACTGACGGCGCGGCAGCTCCTGCCCCAGCTGGCGGATAGCTTCAAAGAAAGGAAGTCCTTCGATATCGCCGACCGTGCCGCCGATTTCCACCAGAATGAAGTCGGCATCCCCCTGATCCGACAGGACAAAGCTCTTGATCTGGTCGGTGACGTGCGGAATGACCTGCACAGTGGCCCCCAGATAGTCGCCACGCCGCTCTTTTTCGATGATGTTGGAATAGATGCGCCCGGTGGTGATGTTGTCGGTTTTGCGCGCATTGACCGCCGTGAAGCGCTCATAGTGACCGAGATCAAGATCGGTTTCCGCGCCGTCGTCGGTGACGAAGACCTCCCCGTGCTGATAGGGGCTCATCGTGCCGGGGTCGACGTTCAGATACGGGTCGAGCTTGCGCAGGCGAACCTTATAGCCGCGCGCCTGAAGCAGGGCCCCCAGCGCCGCCGAAGCCAGCCCCTTGCCGAGCGAGGACACCACGCCCCCCGTAATAAATACAAAGCGCGCCATATCCGTGTTCACCGTGGGCATGTCGGAAAACCTTTATCCGGGAACCGCTGCGGGCGATTCCACTTACCTTCATATATATTCAAAAAGATCGGCTCACAAAGCGATCTGTGAGCCGGTCCTGAGTTCAGATTTTAGAGCGGTCGTCAGTTCGAGGCCGAAGACGAAGCCGCCGATGACGAGGAGGTCGCGGCCGGCTTGGCAGGCTGAGCCGCCGGTTTCGCCGCCGGGCGGGCCGCACTCGACGACGAAGCCGAAGAGGCCGGCGCGCCCAGGGTGCTGAGCGACGGCGCGGCGCTGGTCGGCGACGGCAGGTCGGTCAGGGAGGGCGCGGCCGAAGACGACGTGGCACCTGCCGATTGTTGAGCATTTTGCGCGGCCGCCGCGGCCGCCGCCGAAGCCTGAGCTTCGTTCAGCTTGACGTTATCGGCGCCGACCTGATCGACCACGGAAGTGCCGCGACGGTCGAGGTTCGACACTACGGTCAGGGCTATACAGTTGGCGAAGAACAGAATCGCCAGAATCGAAGTGGCCTTGGTCAGGAAGTTGCCGGCACCGCGTGCCGACATAAAGCCCGACGGACCGCCGCCCATGCCCAGCGCCCCGCCTTCGGACCGCTGAACGAGAATCAGTCCCACCAGAGCGATGCCGATGAGGATTTGGATCGAGAGCAGGATAACGAACAGCATGAAGTTCCGGGGTCTTTTGGGCGAATGTCTGGGCTAAGGGCGGGGCTGCGCCCCTTTGGGTCGCGCGCCTTGTCCAAAGCGTAAGCGCACGCCCTTAGCACTAAGACTGGGCATTGGCCATAGCTGTTTCAAGGATTTGCGGTGGAATTTCAGTCTGCGGCGGCGATGATGCGGTTGAAATCCTCAGCCTTGAGCGACGCGCCGCCGACCAGCAGGCCATCCACCCCGTCCAGCGACAACAGGTGGCGGGCATTGTCCGGCTTGACCGAGCCGCCATAAAGCGTGTGCGGCACGACCTGATTGTGGAATCGCTGCGCCAGATGCTTCTGGATCAGCAGCATGGCGTCAATCACCTGATCGTCGGTGGGCACGTGGCCGGTGCCGATGGCCCAGACGGGCTCATAGGCCACATGGAAGGTTTGCCCTTCGAGCGCCAGAGGCAGGCTGTCGCGCAACTGCTTGCTGAGGACGGCGTGGGTCAGGCCCTCCTGACGCTGATCGAGCGTTTCACCGATGCAGATGATCGGCTCCAGCCCGGCCCGCAGCGCGGCCAGAGTCTTGGCCGCGACGCTTTCGCAGGCCTCCTTGTGGCCGTGACGGCGTTCGGAATGGCCCAGTATGACCATGTCGGCGCCAGCGTTTTTCAGCATTTCGGCCGACAGGTCACCGGTAAAGGCGCCTTGCGCGTCCTTATGGCAGTCCTGACCGCCCAGACGCACGGGGCTGGGTTCAGGGCGGGCGTTCAATGCCTCACTCAGGGCAAAGAGAAGGGTTGAGGGCGGGAAGATGGCGACCGAAGCCCGGCTGTTGCGTGCGGCGGTATCCATGGCCAGGGCTTCCGGAATGGCGTCCCTGAGGCCATGCATCTTCCAGTTGCCCGCGATAAGCGGATGTTTTGGCATTATAAAATCAGTGGCATGTTATATTTTGTTGATAATGTTATCTGTAACGAAGCCGACCCGTTACGCCAAGAAAAAACCGGCAAACAATTGGATTCCGTTTGTAACAGCCTTGATCCCGTCACGGTTGGTCAATTATATGTCTGCGCGCCGTCCGCCCCGGAGCGGTGGCACTTCATCTTTTCAAGGTCGCCCCTTTCATGATCTCCAGCTTCCGTCAGTTTACCAAGTCGCTCACTTTCAAGATTTTGATGGCGGCGTTGATCCTGAGTTTCGCCGTCTTCGGTATGTCCGACCTGTTCTCGCAGCCGTCTTCGCGCAATGTGGTTGATGCCGGTGATCGCCAGACGACGACGGATGATTATCGTCGTCAGTTCGATCAGTGGAAGACCGGAGCTGAGCAGCAGAGCGGCCAGACCCTGACCTATGAAGACGCCGTGAAGCAGGGCCTGCATGTGCGCATCATGGAAGAGCTGGCTGATATGGATTCGGTGTCGGCCTGGCTGGTCAAGGTCGGCCTGCGCCCGTCGGCCAAGGTGGTGACCGATCAGATCGCCAAATACCCGATCTTCTTCGATTCGATCACCGGCAAATTTGACAAGGCCAAGTACCAGCAGGAGCTGGCCACGCAGATGAAGATGAGCGAGACCAAGTTCGAGCAGATCATCAGCGACGACATCGCCAACCGTCAGTTTATCGAAGCTTCGGTGGCCGGGCTTAAGCCGCCGCGCATCTATGCGGCCCTGCAAAGCGCCTTCGCCAGCGAGACGCGCGACACCACGCTTCTGGTTGTCACCCCGGACAATATCGAAAAGCCGGGCATGCCGACCGATGCCGAACTGCTGAAATTCTATGATGACAACAAGGAACGCCTGCGCCGTCCGGAACTGCGTCAGTTTACCGTTGTCTCCTTCGCCCCCGGCGACTTTGCCTCAAAGGTGACGGTCGATGAGGCCGAACTGAAAAAACTCTATGAATTCCGCCGTGACACCCTTTCCAACCCGGAAACCCGCACCTTCGTGCAGGTGACCGTGCCGGATCAGAAGGCCGCCGAGGCCGTGGCTCAGGCCCTGCGTTCGGGCACCGACGCCCAGACCGCCGCCAAGGCCAACAAAGGCACGGTGATCACCTATGACGCCAAGCCGAAGACCGCCGTAGCCGACGCCAAGGTGGCCGACGCGGCCTTTGCCCTGAAACAGGGTGAGGTGTCGGGTCCGGTTCAGGGCAGCCTCGGTCTGGCGGTCGTCAAGGTGTCGGGCGTCACCGCCGCCTCGGTGACCGGTTTCGATACGGTGCGCAACCAGCTTGAAGCGGAATACAAGGCCGACAAGGCCAAGGATCTGGCCTACAAGGCGTCCGAAGTCTTTGAAAAGGAACGTTCGGCCGGTGCTGACTTTATGACCGCCGCGCAAAAGGCCGGTGTACGCGTGATCAACCTGCCGCCGATGACCGCCGAGGGTCAGATGGGCAACGGCCAGCCGTTCCAGTACGCCCCGATCCTGAAAGCCGCCTTCGATCAGCCCAAGGGCGGCGAAACCGACGTCACCGAACTGGGCAATGGTGAGTATTTCGCCCTGCGCGTCAACGAAGTGCTGCCGTCGGAAGTCCCGGCGCTCGACAAGATCAAGCCGCAGATGATTCAGGCCTGGCAGCAGAAGACCGCCGGTGATCGCGTCGCCGCCAAGGGCGAAGAGGCCGCTGCGCGCCTGCGCAAGGGCGAGTCGCTTCAGGCCGTTGCCTCTGCGATGGGTCTTAAGGTCGAAACGCGCGCCGGTCTGGCGCGTCAGACAGCCCCGCAACAGGTCGGCCCGGAACTGACTGGCCGCATCTTCTCGGCCAAAAATAATGAAGTCTTCACCGCGCGTCTGAACGAAATGGTCAGCGTCGTGGGTAAGGTCACCGCCATCAACAAGGGCGAAGCCACCGCCGTCAATCAGGCCTCGGCCATGACCGGTCAGGCCGTCGCCTACGGCCTGTTCCAGGACCTCAGCTTCACCATGCGCAAGGGCGCGCGCGCCGCGGTCAAGACGAAGACCAACCCCGATGCCGCAATCGCCGCCCTGGGCCTAAACCCGGCCAGCATCAAGTCGGACGACAAGACGGCAGAAGCCGGCAAGGCCGCCAAATGATCAGCGCGGCCTTCGCTTCCGATGCTACCGGCGTCAGCGGCTTTGCGGCCCAATACGACGCCGGACAACCGGTTATCGTCACCCGCCGCCTGACCGACGATCTGGAAACACCCGTCTCGGCCTATCTCAAACTGGCCAAGAGCCGCGCCTTCTCGTTTCTGTTCGAATCGGTCGAAGGCGGGGCTCTGGCCGGGCGTTATTCGATCCTGACCTTGCGGCCTGACCTCGTCTGGCGCTGTTTCGGCGAGCGGGCTGAAATCGCGCGCGGCGAAGCGGCGATTGCCAAAGGGCTTTATGAGACCGAAAGCGCGCCGACGCTCGAGTCCTTGCGCGGGCTCGTCACCGCGCACCGGTTAGACATCCCGGCTGATCTGCCGCCGATGATTTCGGGCCTGTTCGGCGTGTTCGGCTACGACCTTATCCGGCTTTATGAGCCGCTGGGGCCTGCCAATCCCGATCCATTGTCCCTGCCGGACGCCGTGGTGTGCCGCCCGTCGGTCATCTGCGTCTTCGACAATGTAAAGCACGAAATCCTGCTGGCCACGACCGTATGGCCGGGCGCGGGGGTTAACGCCCAGACGGCCTATAGTGCGGCCCTGTCGCGCCTCGATCAGGTCGAAGAAGACCTGCGCCTGCCCCTGCCGCCCAAACCCGTGGCGTTGGAGCGTGAACAGCCTGCCCTCACCTCACCCACCTCGGCGACGGACTACAGCGCCATGGTCGAAAAAGCCAAGGACTACATAGCGGCGGGCGA
>NZ_JAIWNX010000237.1 GCF_020217185.1 Asticcacaulis sp. | reverse complement strand
TATTTTTCAGGTGGTGCCGTCGCACCGCTTCGAAGCCCCGTTCGACCTTGACCCGTTCGCCTTCTACCGGTCGCTGCGCCGTCAGAACCCCTCGCCCTACCTCTTCTATCTGGATTTCGGTAATTTCCAGTTGGCAGGTTCGTCACCGGAGATTCTGGTGCGCGTGCGCGACGGCAAACTGACCATCCGCCCGATCGCCGGCACCCGCCCGCGCGGCAAAACACCTGATGAGGACAAGGCGCTGGAGGCCGAACTTCTGGCCGATCCGAAGGAATTGTCCGAACACCTGATGCTGCTCGATCTGGGCCGCAACGATGTCGGCCGTGTGGCCAAACCGGCCAGCGTGCGGGTGACACAGAAATTCTATATCGAACGCTACAGCCACGTCATGCACATCGTCTCGAACGTCGAAGGCGATGCCCCGGCCAATCTCGATCCGGTCGATGCCCTGCTGGCCGCCCTGCCCGCCGGTACGCTGTCGGGCGCGCCCAAGGTGCGGGCCATGGAGATTATCGACGAACTGGAGTCGGTCAAACGCGGCGTCGGCTATGCCGGGGGCGTCGGTTACATCTCCGGCTCCGGGTCACTGGATGTCTGTATCGTGCTGCGCACCGCCCTGTTCAAGGACGAAAAAATCTATGTGCAGGCCGGGGCCGGCGTGGTCGCCGACAGCGTGCCCCTGACTGAATATCAGGAAACTGTGCATAAGGCCTCGGCCCTGATCAAGGCCGCTTCGGAAGCCTGGCGCTATAAGCAGGGGAACTGAGTCATTTTAGGTCTGAGGGGCTGGCCGACAATTGGAAGCCGCCCTCAGTACCGGAACTGACCGCCTTGCTGACGACGGGCGTTGGACGCGGCTTGTCCTGCGACATGACCGGCCCGACCACCATCGACGCCGCCAGCCACAACCCCGACACCGCAAACGCCGCCGAGGCCATCAGCGCCTTGAGGATGGATGGCGTGCGCTCTACGCGCGTCTCCAGCAGCAGACGCGCCTGTTCCAGCGGCGTCAGGTTGTCATTGATGGCGGGCGTATGAGGCATGATCAGAGCCTTCTGAGCTGATTCTGGTCAGGTTTGAACTCTGCGCCCGCTATGGTTAATGAGGTGTAATCATCCCGCTCTAGGACTGAAACGATCCAGCACATGCCGCGTGATATTGCGCGCCAGTTCCTCCTCCCCAAAGAAGACGGTGCCCATCTGTTCCTGTCGCAGGAAGTGCATCTCTTCCTCGCTATGGGTGCGCAGTACGACCTCGATGCCCGCATTGAGGCGACGCGCCGCTTCGACCATCTGGTGAATATCGACCAGATCGGGCGTCGCCACCAGCAGCATGGCCGCGTGCTGGATATGGGCCTGCACCAGCACCTCCGGTTCGACGGCATTGCCATAGACGGCGGCCTTGCCGGTCTGGCGCAACGCTTCTACGCGCTCGCGGTTCTGCTCAACCACCACATAGGCGATGCCCTGCGCGTCCAGAGTGGCGGCGATACGCTTGCCCACGCGGCCATAACCAACCAGCACCACCTGACCTTTCAGATAGCGCGCCTCCGTCGTCTGCGGCAGTTCGGACAGCACGTCCTCGCGCCGCTCGTGTCGCCGTGCCAACTCCGAGTGGGCCAGCACCCAGCGCGTCAGGGGGGCAATCGCCGCAAACAGGAAGGGATTGAGCGCGATGGACACCAGCGCCCCGGCCAGAAGCAGGTTCATCCCCGCTTGCGGCAAGATGCCAAGAGACACGCCCAACCCACCAAGAATAAACGAAAATTCACCGATCTGGGCCAGACTGGCCGCCACGGTAAAGGCGGTGTTGAGCGGATAGCGGAAGACCAGCACCAGAGCCGCGGCCGCCAGCCCCTTACCCACAATGATGATTCCAACGACGGCCAGAACCTCCATCGGGTGTTCGATCAGCACCCTGGGGTCGAACAACATACCGACCGACACAAAGAACAGCACCGAAAAGGCGTCACGCAATGGCAGGGATTCTTCGGCGGCGCGGTGGCTGAATTTCGACTCGCGCATCACCATACCGGCGAAGAAAGCCCCCAGCGCAAAGGACACGCTGAATAACTCCGATGCACCCCAGGCGATGGTGATGGCCGCCGCGATAACCGACAGGGTAAACAGTTCGCGCGAACCGGTTTTGGACACCTGCCACAATATCCACGGAAACACCTTGCGTCCGGCCAGCATCATCAGGGCAATAAAGGCACCGACGCTGAGCAGGGTCTGACCGATGGTGACCCAGAGAGTGCCGGTCGGGGCGCTCCCTGCCGAGCCATTGCTCTCCAAAAGATGCGCCAGCGGCGGCAGCAGGACCAGCACCAGCACCGTCACCAGATCCTCAACCACCAGCCAGCCAACGGCGATGCGACCGTTCATACTGTCGATGGCGTTGCGCGCCTCCAGCGCCTTCAGCAGCACGACCGTAGAAGCACACGACAGCGACAAGCCGAAGACGAGCGCCGCCCCCATACCCCAATCCCAGCCCCAGTGCGCCAGCGCAAAACCCAGACAGGTGGCCAGCGACATCTGCACAATCGCCCCTGGCAGAGCGATCTTGCGCACAGACATCAGGTCGCCCAATGAAAAGTGCAGCCCCACCCCGAACATCAGCAGCATGACGCCGATTTCAGACAACTGCGCCGCAATGTGCGTATCCGCTACAAAACCCGGCGTGGACGGCCCGATCAGGATTCCGGCCAGCAGATAGCCGACCAGCGCCGGCAGTTTGATTTTCTCCGCCAGAAAGCCGAACAGCAACGCCAGACCAAAGCCGGACGCAAGGGTGGTAATCAGGGAAATATTATGGTGATCCATCGGTCGCCTTTAGAGTTTGAGAACAGAAAAGGCCCGCAATCCGGCGGCACAAACGCGCCGTCGCCGAGGAGACATGCTGAATTACGGATTGGGTTAAACGTCAGGGTTCAGGCGAATAATGTCAACCCTTTAACCCTCATAAAATCTATACTGGCAGGAATAGAGGCAATATTGTTCAGAAAACAGCTCTGTGCAAACGTTTGACTTTCGCTCGCCTATCCATTCGCAACCCATAAAATGAACATTGTTCAAATTCAACAGGCGTGTTATGTTGCCGCATACGGCAATCTGGCCGGACTCACAAAAGACGCGCTCACAGGGGTTTTCATGTCATCCAAACACGTTAGCTGGCCGCGATTGCTCGCCTTTTGCGGGCCGTGCATTCCCTTTGCGGCGCTGGGCCTGCCTCTGTCGGTGACCTTGTCCGAATACTACGTCACCTATATCGGCCTCAGCCTAGGCATGGTGGGCGTAGTCTTTATGGCCGTCAAGCTGATCGACATCGCCGTCGATCCCGTCATCGGCTGGGCAATGGACCGTACCCGCACCCGCTTCGGGCGCTTCAAGCTGTGGATGGCCCTGTGCCTGCCGGTGCTGTTTGTCTCCACCGGCTTTATGTTTCTGGCGCCTGTGGGCGCGTCGGCTCTGTATCTGGGGATCTGGCTGCTGGTCATCTATATCGGCTTCTCGATGGCGGCGCTCAGCCAGTCGAGCTGGGGCAGCGTTCTGACGGACAACTATGACGAACGCACCAAGGTCTTCGCCTTGTGGCAGATCGGCAATATTGTGGGCCTCCTGTGCGTGGCCCTGATCCCCGTGGTGGCGCAGGCCATCGGCCAGACCTATCAGACCGGCGTGCAGTGGATGGGGATTTTCATCATGATCACCCTGCCGCTGAGCATCGGTATCGCCCTGTGGATGGTGCCAGAAAAAATGTCCGATGCGGCCACGCACGATGTGCGACTGGGGGCCTATTTCGACATGATCCGCCGCCCGAACGTCATCCGGGTGCTGCTGGCCGATCTGTTGATGGGGCTGGCACCGGGGATCATGGGGGCGTTGTTCTTCTTCTACTTTATGCAGACCAAGGGACTGACGCGCTTTGAATGCACCATCGCCATGCTGCTCTATTTTGTCGCGGGCCTTGTCGGCGCCCCTTTGTGGAACGGGGCTTCGAAGCGCTTTTCCAAGCACCGCACCCTGATTGCCTCGGCCATTATCTTCGCCGTCGTGTACAGCGGACTGGCCTTCGTGCCAGCGAACAACTTCCCGGTCATGGCTGTGGCTGTGTTTCTGGCCGGCATCCCCTATGCCGCCTATCTGCTGCTAACGCGCTCGCTGATGGCCGATATTGGCGACGAGGTCTTGCTGGAAACCGGCCACGACCAGAAGGGCACGCTGATGTCGATTCTGTCGGCCACGACCAAGCTCGGCTATGCCTTTTCGGTGCTGACCCTGTCGGCTCTGGCCCTGCTGGGCTTTGATAACAAGGCGGCGCACAACACACCCGAAGCCCTGTTCTGGGTCGAAGCCTTTTTTATCGGCCTGCCGGTCATTTTTCTTTTGCTTGGCGCATGGGCAATGACATCCTATGACCTGACGCCGGAACGCTATGCGTCCATTCAGTCGGCACTGAAAGCAAAAGGTTTGTCCCGTGACCCAGGCTCCCCCCGCCCCCATTAATGCGCTGATCGAGGTGATGAACCGCCTGCGGGCCAAAGACGGCGGCTGTCCATGGGATCTGGCCCAGACCTTTGACACCATCGCCCCCTACACGATTGAGGAGTCCTATGAGGTGGCCGACGCCATTGCGCGCAAGGACATGCGCGACCTCAAGGAGGAACTGGGTGACCTGCTGTTTCAGGTGGTCTTCCACAGCCATCTGGCCAAGGAACAGGGCCTGTTTGATTTCAACGACGTGGCTCAGGCCATGACGGACAAGCTGATCCGTCGCCACCCGCACGTCTTCGGAGAGGCCGGGGACCGCACCGCCGACGAACAGAACGCCGCCTGGGAGGTGCAGAAGGCCGCCGAGCGCAAGGCCAAGGCCAAGCACGGCATTCTCGACGACGTGCCCGTGGGCCTGCCGGCCCTCACCCGCGCCGCCAAGCTGACCAAACGCGCGGCCCGCGTCGGCTTCGACTGGCCGTCGCTCGATGAAGTGCTGGACAAGCTGGAGGAAGAAGTCGCCGAGCTGAAGGTCGAGTTGGCGGCGGGCGATCACGAAAAGGCCAAGGCTGAGCTGGGCGACATCCTGTTCGTTATCGCCAATCTGGCGCGCAAGATGGACGCTGAGCCCGAAGACGCCCTGCGCGGCACCAATGCCAAGTTTGTGCGCCGCTTTGAGATGATCGAGGCCGAACTGGCCAAGATCGGCAAGACACCGGAACAGTCCGACCTCGCGGAAATGGACGCCCTGTGGAACAAGGCCAAGCAGGCCGAGCGCACATGAGCCCACGCAGTTCCATCGAAATCTACGATCTGCAAAGCCGTCAGAGCCGCGTCGTCTTTCAGGGACCGGAGCTATGGGAATCGCCGCATTTCACGCCGGACGGTACGGCTCTGATCCTCAATAGCGAAGGGCGAATCTACCGCCTGCCCCTCGATAGCAAACCGCAAGTGATAGACACGGGCTTTGCCGTCCGTTGCAATAATGATCACGGCCTGACGCCGAACGGTCAGACCCTGCTGATTACCGATAAGACCGAGTACGACCGCGCGTGCATCTATGCCGTGCCTCTGTCCGGTGGCACGCCACGGCGCGTGTCGGCGCACATGTCCTCCTATTATCACGGTATTTCTGCCGATGGGGAGTGGATCACCTATACCGGCATCCATCAGAAGGACGTGTTTGGCATCTATATCAGCCACATAGATGGGTCTGACGAACGCGCCCTGATCGTCGGCGACGCCCTTCACGATGGTCCGGACCTTTCCGCTGATGGTGAGTGGATATGGTTCAATTCCAACCGCTCCGGTCAGATGCAACTGTGGCGTATTCGCCGTGACGGCCGCGACCTTCAACGCATGAGCGACAGCCCCTATGCCGACTGGTTCCCACACCCGTCGCCCGATGGCCGCCACGTCCTGTGGCTGTCCTACGATCCGTCGGTAGGCCGCGACCACCCGCGCGATCAGACGGTGCGATTGCGGCTGATGCCTGCCGAGGGGGGCGAAGCCGAGACGCTGTTTGAGCTGTTCGGTGGTCAAGGGACAATGAATGTCCCCAACTGGGCTCCGGACGGATACAGCTTCGCGTTTGTGCGGTATTTTTAGCCTGCCCCCAAGATGGCCATATATGCCGCCCGCCGCATCCGTCATGGACTGCGGCAAGTGTTTCGCCGTTTTTGAAAACCACAGATTACACAGATTGCATAGATTATCAGCGTCCTTAGGGAGACGCAGAGTGTGTCCCCAACACCATCGGCGCAAAGCGCCAATCTGTGCAATCTGTGTAATCTGTGTAATCTGTGGTTCCCTTTAACCCTCATCCCGCCGCAGATCGTCCATAATCATCCGTGAAAAACCTTTATTTTTTCAATGCCTCAGCATAAAGATTGCCTTTTGCAACTCACAAATATAAATTTCAAAACGCAATTCAATAAATAATTCACTTGTTATCTGCTATTCATTTTGGCATCCGATTTCAGAACGTCATCGAAAGCCCGCTGCCATGGTCAAAACGGCTCAAGCTCCCGTCAAATCCACCGCGACCTTTGGCCGTCGTCAGGCCCCCAAGCCCGCGCCTAAGGCGGTCAAGGAAACGGCCAAAGACTCTGCGCGCGGCCCGCGGTCCAAATGCCCGATCAATCTGCTGCTGGAGGTGGTGGGGGACTCGTGGTCACTGCTGATCATCCGTGACCTGATGTTCAAGGGGCGTTCGACCTATAAGGCCTTCCTCAATGCCGAGGAAAAGATCGCTACCAATATTCTGGCCGACCGCCTGTCGAAACTGGAAAGCGCCGGGCTGATCTCCAAGGCGACCGACCCGGACGATGCGCGCAAATACATCTATCGCCTGACCGAAAAAGGGGCCGACCTTGCCCCCGTTCTGGTCGAGATGATGCTGTGGTCGAACAAGTACCACATCACCGACACGCCCAAGGATTTTCTGGCCAGCCTGCAAAAGAACAAGGCTGCCTTCACCACACGCATTGTGCGCGACGTGGCGACCGCTTCGCCGGCCAAAGCCGCTACGCCGGCGCCCAAGGTCGAACCGAAAGAGGAAACCCTCAACCTGTTCGACGGCTTCTGAGTGCAACCGGGCTTTCAGATACTGCTCAGACTGGATCAGGAACGCCTGCTCAGCCGCTGGCGTATCTGGCGGCGGCGTCCCTCAGATATAGTGGTGGCGCTCGCCTTGCTGAGCGCATTGCTGTTTGGACTGTTTCAGGCCCTTAGTGCGCAGGCCCACGACAATCGTCCCATCTGGGCCTATAGCGCCGCCCTGCTCTTTTTTGCCGCGCGGCAGGTTTACCCCTCGGCGCGGTCCGCCTATGCGCAACGCCTGCTCAGTGGTCCCTTCTTCCCCCTGATTAGTGATCCGCAGGTGCGGCGCGTGTGGTTTGCCGTTCGCACGACAGCTCTCTGCCTGCCCGTTGGGCTTACGCTTCTGGGGTTTCAGGCCGTGTTGGCCCCGCACGATCTGGGCCTGTGGGGTCTGGGGGCGGTGTTGGGGCTGGGAGGCGGGATAGTATCAGCCCTGATGCCGCCGCTATTTGCCGCGGAAGCCTCGACGCGCACGGCCCCCTTGCCCTTCTCGGCTCTGGCTCCGCTGTGGTGCCGTCTGCGCCACAAACGGTTGTGGCTGCCCTGCGCCCTCCTGATCATCGGGATACCGCTGGCGACGCATCTGGCGCTCTCCAACAACCCGGAACCCCAGACAGGCCTCGGCCTGTTCGGCATTGGCTCTGCGCTTCTGGCCGTTCTGCTCTGTCCGGTCTCCGGCGAACTGACGCAATTTATGCGCTGGCAGCCCGGGTCATTGGCCCGCACCCTCACGCAAACCGCCCTTGCCCCCTTCGCCCTGTGGCTGGGCCTCAGCCTGCTTAGTCTGCTGATCAGCGGCGCGCCGCTGAAAGAGGGGTTACTGATCCTTCTGGCGCTGGGGGCCGTGGCCGGGCTGCTTATTCTGTGGGCGTTTCTGACCCGATTCAGCCATAAACCCGCGACGGCGGACTGGGTATTGGGGATTGATCTGGCGGTTGCGGCCCTGCTGGCCTTGCTGGCCCTGCCGGCGGCCCTGTTGTGGCTGGCTGTGCGTCTGATCCTCTTGATGCGGCGAGTAAGGAGAGAGAGATGGCGGCACAGCCTGCCCTGAGATGCGAAGACCTGTGCGTCGATATTGCCGGAAAGCGCATCGTGAAATCGGTGTCGCTCAGCCTCGCGCCCGGACAATGGTACGGTATTCTGGGCGTGAACGGCTCCGGTAAGACCACCCTGCTCAACAGCCTGTGCGGGCGGTTGCCGGTGGCGCAGGGCCGTCTCTGGCTTGCGGATGAGGAGGTCACCGCCGTGCCGCAACGTCGCGCGGCCCTGTGGGGCTATGCGCCGCCACCCGACAGCCTGCCGCCCGAACTGACGCCGCAGGTGCTGCTGGCGCTGGTGGCCGAAAGCCGTCAGGCTCAGGTGCCTAACGACCCGGCCCTGCTCGAAGCGCTCGATTACAACGCCTTGCGCCATAAAATGATCGGCACCCTGTCGGCGGGTCAGAAGCAGAAAATCGCCCTGATGTGCGCCTTTGTGGGTGAGCCCGCGGGGATCATTCTGGATGAGCCCTTCAACTGGCTCGACCCGCTGGCCATCTATGCCCTCAAGACCTGCCTGACCCAGCGCGCCCGTGAAGGGGCCCTCATCCTGACGGCCCTGCACGATGTCAGCAGCTTCATGACGCGCTGCGATGCTGGTGTGCTGCTGGCCGACGGCGAAATAAAGCGAGGCTTTTCAAGCGACGACCTGAGTGAAGGGCGCAAGGACATAGCGGCGTTCGAACACACGCTGTATGCCAGCCTGCGTCCGGCTTAACCCCTGAAATTATAAGGCTAATTTTGAGAATTATTCTCACCGAAATTTGCCTTGAAAAGCGATTCCCGCCCCCATATATCGACTCTGGTTCTTTTCTATTCATTTCAAACCTGCCGAGGATGTCATGGCCTTCGAACTTCCCGCTCTGCCCTATCCGACCGACGCGCTTGAGCCGCACATGTCGGCCAATACCTTCAGCTTCCACCACGCCAAGCACCACAAGGCTTATGTGGACAATCTGAACAAGCTGATCGACGGCACCGAGTTCGCGGACAAGTCGCTGGTCGAGATCGTCAAGGCCTCGGAAGGCACGAACCCCGGCGTGTTCAACAACGCCGCTCAGGTGTGGAACCACACCTTCTTCTGGCACTCGATGAAGCAGAACGGCGGCGGTCAGCCGACGGGCGCCATCGCTGACAAGATCAATGCCGATTTCGGCTCGTTCGACGCCTTTGTCGAAGCCTTCAAGACCGCCGGTGCGACGCAGTTCGGTTCGGGCTGGGCGTGGCTGGTGCTGGGGCAGGACGGCAAGCTGAAGGTCGTGAAGACCGGCAATGCCGAAACGCCGTTCACCAAGGGCGACAAGCCGATCCTGACGCTCGACGTGTGGGAACACGCCTACTATCTCGACTATCAGAACCTGCGTCCGAAGTTCATCGAAACCTACCTCACCTCGCTGGTGAACTGGGACTTCGCCAACAGCAATCTGGACGCCCCGCTGCATCCGGGCGTGTAATTTCAGCCCTATTGGTTAGATTACGGGGTGTGGGGTCTATGACCCCACGCCTTTTCTTTTGGGAGCTTCTCCATGGACGCCTCTGATCTGGCGACGAACATTCTCGCCCTGGCGCGCGCGCAGGGGCGCACACTGACGACGGCCGAAAGCTGCACGGGCGGGCTGATCGCCGCGGCCCTGACTCGCATTTCGGGCGCGTCCGAGGCGTTTCACGAAGGCTATGTCACCTATTCCAACGCAGCTAAGACGAAGCTTCTGGGCGTATCAGAGACGGTGCTGGCCGAACACGGCGCGGTCAGCCTGCCCGTGGCGCACGCCATGGCCGAAGGGGCGCTGACCTCGGCCGGGGCCGATCTGGCCCTGAGCGTGACGGGGATCGCCGGGCCGAGCGGCGGTTCCGCTGAAAAACCCGTCGGCA
>NZ_JAIWNX010000236.1 GCF_020217185.1 Asticcacaulis sp. | reverse complement strand
TGGTCTGTTTCGGGCTGGCCTTCCGGCTGCCCGATGGCGAGGTCCGGTCTCAGGCCAATGTGCATGTGTTTGAGAATCTGGGCCGCGACTATATCCGCGAACAGTCGGTCATGTACGCCCTGCACTGGGCGCTGGAGCATCTGAAGGCCGAAGCCTAAATCTTGTTGCCATAAAGCTGCTTGGCGCGGGCCTCAAACACGCTCATCAGGCGGCTGACGGCGAGATTGAGATTGGCCTTCAGCATGGCATTGAGGATGGGATTTTTGAAATCCATATCCATGTCGAAATCGACGCGCGTACCGCCCTCAATTTCGGTAAAATGCCAGTGGCCGTTCAGCTTACGCAACGGCCCGCGCAGCAGGCCCATATGCAGGCTGAGGTCATCGGCGCGACGGGTAACGCGCGTCGAAAAGCGCTCGGACAGCATCTTGTAGCCCACCGACACGTCGGCATCGAACATATGCACCCCATCCGAGGGGGAGGAGGCATTGTAGGCGCGCAAGGCCGTAATCCACGGAATAAACTCCGGATACCGCTTCACATCGCTGACCATGTCCCACAGGTCCGACGCCGCATAGGGCAGGACGCGCTCAAGGTGAAACTGCGCCACGTCTCAGGCCCGCTTACCCGCCAGTTGCGCGTCACGCGCCGCGCGCAGACGCTCGAAATCTTCGCCCGCATGGTGAGATGAGCGCGTGAGCGGCGAAGACGACACCATCAGGAAGCCCTTGGCACGCGCGATCGATTCATAGGCTTTGAATTCATCCGGCGTGACGAAGCGGTCGATGGCGGCGTGCTTGCGCGTCGGCTGAAGATACTGGCCGATGGTGATGAAATCGACGCCGGCAGAACGCATATCGTCCATCACCTGCATCACCTCTTCCTTGGTTTCCCCAAGGCCTACCATGATGCCGGATTTGGTGAACTGCGAAGGGTCGCGTTCCTTGACGCGCTCCAGCAGGCGAAGCGAATGGTAATAGCGTGCGCCGGGGCGGATCTTCAGATAGTTGCGCGGCACGGTTTCGAGATTGTGATTGAAGACGTCCGGCTTGGCGTCGATGACGATTTCCGCCGCCCCGTCCTTACGCAGGAAGTCCGGCGTCAGGATTTCGACGGTGGTTTTCGGCGATTGCTGGCGAATCTGACGGATGACCTCGGCGAAGTGTTCCGCCCCACCATCGGCCAGGTCGTCGCGATCCACCGAGGTGATGACGACGTGCGCCAGGCCCATCTTGGCCACGGTCATACCCACGCGGTTCGGCTCATCGGCATCGAGCGGCTGCGGCAGGCCGGTCTTGACGTTACAGAAGGCGCAGGCCCGCGTGCAGGTGTCGCCCATAATCATCAGGGTGGCGTGGTTCTTGGTCCAGCACTCACCGATGTTGGGGCAGGCGGCCTCTTCGCACACTGTCACCAGCTTGGCGTCGCGCACGGTCTGGCGCGTCGCATTATAGCCTTCGGAGCCCGGCGCCTTGACGCGCAACCAGTCCGGCTTTTTCAGAATCGGGGTGTCCGGACGATTCTGCTTTTCAGGATGGCGCAGGTCAGGCTTGGAAACCGAGGCGTCGAGCCGGTTGATCAGGGTAACCATGGGGACACTTTAATGAGGAAACAATCTGTCCCTAATTGGGCTTTTTGCCCGCCATTATCAAGCCAAAAGGCCTTGTCCCTTATAACATAGGGTAACAGGGGATGGCCGAACAGTGGAATCTGGCCTAAGCTGAGCCCATGCTCATCCTCCGTCCGCTGTCGCCTTCCCTGTCCCGCCGCCGGTTACTGGCCGGTGCGGCGGCCGGCATAGGCGCTACGCTGGCGGGCTGTACGCGCAGTGACGGTCCCGACCAGACGGGTATTGCCTTTACCGACTCGCAGATCCCGCCCGGCCTGTCGCCTGACGCCTATCCGCCCGCCGGGTTCGTGTGGAGCGGTTTCAAATTCGGCACCCTGCCCGAGGCGCGTTACGGCGTCGCCGCCCCGCCGCTCAATCCGCGTGGGCATCTGCTGATACTGGCCGATGCGCGCTATCCCGCCGAAGTCTATTTCGGACTGGCGCAACAGGCGGTGTTGAACAAGCTGAGCGTATGGCTTTTCGAAGCGCCGGGTCAGGGCGGATCAGGCAAGTATCTGCTGCAAAATCAGGATATTGTCCTGCCCGACTTCAGACACCCCATTAAGGCCGCTGAGGCTTTCGTGACCGAGGTCATTCGCCCTTTGCCCGCCAAACCCCTCTATCTGTTCGGGCACGGGTCGGGGGCGCTAACGGCGCTGGCTATGGATGCGCGCAACTGGCCGCTGCGCGGCGTGCTGGCCTATGCGCCGTGGGACGCCTCGCAGTCAGCCTCACCCGCCGAATGGCACCGCGAAGACGAACCCGCCGATGCCTGGGGCAAGGTGGCGCATCGCTGGCGCATGGCCAATCCCGATCTGCGTCGCGTGCACCTGAGTGAGGGTTGGATCAAGCAGATGGGCGAGGCACGCCGGGCACTCGGCGGCTTCCGGCTGGAGCTGGGCCGCGCCTCCGCTCCTGTGGTTGTGGCCGGGACAGGCGATCTTAAGGCGCTGTGTGGCGGGCGCACTACCTGCGAGGTGAAACCCGTTGCCCGTGAAGAGGAGTTAGGTCCCGTTTTTGAGACCTTTCTAAGCCTTGGCACCTGACATAACAGCCACCTCTCAATTATTTGAACAATGTTCAATTGACTTGTGGCCCAGAGGCTCATAGGGTGTAACCAGAATTGATCGGCAGCCGCAGCGTAATGACGGCCCTTCAAGCCGGTCAAAGGGAGTGATCGCGCATGGTGCGCCCTTTTGATGTCGAAGCCGAAACGAAATCCCTGTTCGACGCGCTTCTCGACGCCGCAGACAAACATGGCAAGTCCAAGCTCATTATCGAGGATCAGGACCGCCAGCCTTCGGACTATAACGAATTTATCCTACGCACCTTCGTGCTGGCGCGCCTGTTTGACAAGGCGCTGAAGAAGGAAACGCGCATCGGTCTGATGCTGCCGACCTCATTGGGCGGGGCTCTCAGCTTCTTTGCCCTGCACGCCCACGGGCGCACGCCGGTAATGATCAACTTCACCGCCGGGCCAGCCAATATCAAGACGGGCTGCCTGACCGCCAAGGTCAAGACGGTGATTACCTCAAAGCGCTTCGTGCAGCAGGCCAAGCTGGAGGACCTGGTTGAGGCCATGGGGCATTTCGTCCGCATCCTCTATCTCGAAGATTTGCGTAAATCGCTGACTCTGCCGGACAAACTGTACGGACTGGCGGCCTCCAAACTGCCGCGCCGTTTCGCGCACAAGGCCAAGCCCTCTGACATCGGCGTCATCCTGTTCACATCGGGCAGCTTTGGTACGCCGCGCGGCGTGGTGCTCACTCAGGCCAATCTGGTGCTCAACTGCGCCCAGATCGCCGCCCATATCGAGCTGAAGCCGGAATGGGTGTGCTTCAACCCCATGCCGATCTTCCATTCGCTGGGCCTGACCGGCGGCCTGATCCTGCCGCTGTTGCAGGGGATGCGCAGCTTTCAGTACCCGTCGCCGCTGCACGTCAAGCAGATCCCCGGCCTGCTCAAGGAAACGAAAGCGTCGCTGCTGTTTTCGACCGATACCTTCCTCAATCAGTACGCCCGTCAGGCGCAGCCGGACGATTTCGCAACGCTCGCCTTCGTGGTCTGCGGGGCGGAAAAGGTGCGCGACGAAACGCACAAGCTGTTCAGCGAACAGTACGGCCTGACCGTTATCGAAGGTTATGGCGTCACCGAAACCTCGCCGGTTCTGGCGGTCAATCTGCCGACCGACAATCATTACGGCACGGTGGGCCGCGCCCTGCCCGGTATGCAACTGCGCCTTGAGGTGGTCGAAGGCATCCCCGAAGGCGGACGCCTGCACGTCAAGGGGCCGAACGTCATGGCCGGTTATATCAATCTCGAAACCCCCGACGTCATCGAAGCGCCAAAGGATGGCTGGCACGACACCGGGGATATTGTGTCGATCGACCGCCACGGCTGCATCCGCATCCTTGGCCGCGCCAAGCGGTTCGCCAAGATCGCCGGTGAGATGGTCTCGCTGACCGCCGTTGAGCGGCTGGCCGAAGAGGTGTGGCCGGACCATCGTCACGCCGTCGTGTCGCTGGCCGACGACAAGAAGGGTGAGCGTCTGGTGCTCCTGACCGATCATGCGGCGGCGGACCTGTCCACCCTGTCGGATCAGGCGAAGGAGAAGGGTGTCCCGGCGCTGGCCATCCCCAAAAAGCTGGTCAAGGTCGAGTCGATCCCCGTCCTCGGTTCGGGCAAGACGGACTATGTGACGCTGCAAAAGCTGGCCGAGGTGGTGGCCAACGCCGCTTGACAGCCGACACACGCCAGGGTTAAGGCGGAAACATGGCCATAGCCCGCACCCCCTCTCACGGCACACAGGCCGGAAGCGAAACCCGCTTCTGGACGCTGATCGCCGTGGTCATGGGCCTGCTGGTTCAGGTGCTGTTTCCGCCGCACCTTCTGGCGGCATCGCGCGACGGGTCTGGCTTTGTCCTGTGTAACAGCCCGGTGCCGGTGGTCGATACGACCCTCAGTCAGGCCGTCGCCAAGGACAAAGCCGAGAAGGCCACTCAGGGCCTCAAATGCGCCGATTGCGTGCTAGCGGGCCTGACCGGCCTGCCGCAGCCCGACCTTACGGTCGTCCCTGTCGTCTATACGCAAAGCCTTGCGCCGCTGACGCCTGCGGCGGATGTGACGAAACCCAAGGCCCGCGCCCCGCCCCGTCCGCATTCCTGCGGCCCCCCACACCTCGTCTGATCGCTTTTCCGCTCAGCGTGCGTCTCGCGCGCTGATACGTCGTGCTTTCAGACAGGTTATTTCATGAAAATCCGTATCTTCGCGCTGTGCCTCAGCGCTTCCGGCCTCGCCCTGTGCGCCGCCCTGCCCGCTTTTGCCGCCCCTCTCGCCTCCGACGCGGATGACATCCCCACCGTCATCGTCACCGGCCGCCTCAATCCCGAAGACCCTTCCGCCGTGCGCGACACCCGCGCCAAATTGTCGCGGACACCGGGCGCTGTGTCGGTCGTCGCCTCCGAAACCTATAGCAACAGCTATGCGGTCGGGATGTACGACACGCTGAAAAACGTCTCCGGCGTCTTCGCGCAAAAGAAGTTTGGTGAAGACAGCCGCTTCTCTATCCGCGGCTCCGGCATCGGTAACTCCGCGCACAATCGCGGGTCGTGGCTGTCCATCGACGGTGTGCCGGTCAATCAGGCCGACGGTTCCGGCGATTATCAGGAGATCGACCCGCTGTCGGCGCGCTATATCGAAGTCTATAAGGGCGGCAATGCCCTGCGCTTTGGCGGCGCGCAACTGGGCGGGGCGGTCAACTACGTCACGACCAGCGGCCGCAATGCCGGTTACCGCACGCTGGTGCGGCTGGAAGGCGGCAGTTTTGGTACCACCCGCGGACAGGTCGCCTATGCCGATGTCATCGGCGATTACGACCTCTATCTGTCGGCCAGCACCGTCCATGCCGACGGCTGGCGCGACAATTCCGAACAGAACGGTAAGCGCGTGACGCTGAATATCGGTCGCCGCTTCGGCGAAGGCCGCTCGCTGCGCTTTATTTTTCAGGGCAATGACCTCGATCAGCGCATCGCCGGGGCTCTGACTCTCCAACAGGCCCTGACGACGCCCAAGGTGACAACCGCCGCCAACTATCCGCTTCTGCGTTACGGCCGCAACGTCAAATCCGCGCGCAGCACGGTGCAGGGCGACTGGCAGATCAATGACAACTGGCGCGTCGAAGGTGGCGTCTATGCCGCGTGGAAGCAGCTCATCCACCCCATCTCCATCTATATTGACCAGCAATATCAGAACTATGGCGCCTTTGCCCGCCTCGATGGGCAGGGCACTGTGGGTGGCAAGCGCTACGACGTCTTTGCCGGGGTCAATTACCGAAGCGGCAATATCGACGCCCACACCTTCGCCAACAGCAATGGCCTACCCGGCACGATGTCCGGTAACGCGGTGCAGAACGCCCAGAGCTGGGACGTGTTTGCCGAAGGCCGCCTGTTCGTCACGGAGCAACTAGCCCTGATCGCCGGCGGTTCCTATGGCTGGACCCGCCGCGACTACACCAACTATCTCAATACGGCCAACAATGCCGACAAGGATTTTGACTGGTTTGCGCCGCGCATCGGGCTTCTGTGGCAAAACGCCAGCGGTCAGCAGGTGTTTGCCAATATCACCAAATCGGTCGAAGCCCCGACCTATGGCGCTCTGGTGCAGACGCCCCTGCCGCAGTTCACCAGCGTGCGGCCGCAGGAGGCCGTGACGGCGGAAATCGGCACGCGCGGCCGCTCGCAACACCTGACCTGGGATGTGGCGCTGTATCGGGCCGAAATCGACGGTGAGATGCTCAACTTCATCGTGTCGCCCGACATTCCCGCCGCCACCTTCAACGCCCAGAACACGATCCATCAGGGGCTTGAAGCTGCTCTCGACTGGCGCATCGGCAGCATCGGTAACTGGGCCGTCATGGCGCGCCAGACCTATACCTGGTCGGATTTCAAATTCGACCATGACAAGACCTATGGCAATGCCCGCCTGCCCATCATCCCCGAACACTATTACCGCGGCGAACTGGCCTTCAGCTCAAAGAGCGGCTGGCGCATCGCGCCGTCGGTGGAATGGACGCCGTCGGATGTGTGGGTCGATTACGCCAATACGCAGACATCACCGGGCTTCACCGTCTGGAACCTGTCGGCCTCCAAAAAGGTCAATGACGGGCTGGAAGTCTTCGTCGAAGGGCGCAATCTGAACGACACGCGCTATGTGTCGAGCGTCACGGCGGTGACCGACTTCACCAGGGTCGCGGCCAGTTCGCGCTCGGCCTTCTGGCCCGGCGAAGGGCGTGCCGTGTTCATCGGCTTCAAGCTGACGGGGCAGTAGCATGACCAAGGCGGCGAACGACACGGTTCGCCGCCAGATTATCGACTACCGGATGATCTGGCGGTGGCACTTCTATGCGGGGCTGGTGTGCATCCCCTTCATCGTGATCCTGTCCCTGACGGGGCCGATCTATCTGTTCAAGCCCCAGATCGAGGCGGCGATTGACCGCCCCTATGATCAGGTGGGACGCGCGGGGCGGGTTCAGCCCCTGTCTGCGCAGGTCGAAGGCGCACTGGCGGCCTTTCCCCACGCGCAGTTTCAGTCGGTCGAGGTCCGACCCGACGTCACCGATGCGGCGCGGGTCACGCTGAGCGAAAACGGCGAACGGCTGCGCGTCTATGTGCACCCGGAAACCCTGACCGTGCTGAAATCCGTGCCCGAAGAGGCGCGGTTTATGAATGTGGTCAAAACCATCCACGGCGAGTTGTTTGCCGGGCTTTTCGGCACCCTGCTGGTCGAAACGGCAGCGTGCTGGGCCATAGTGATGATCCTTACCGGCCTCTATCTGTGGTGGCCGCGGGGCACAAAAGGTCTGGCCGGAGTTCTGTGGCCGCGCCTTGAGGCCAAACTGTTCTGGCGCGATCTGCACGCGGTGACGGGTCTGTGGGTGTCGTTTTTTGCGCTCTGCCTGCTGCTGACCGGCCTGCCCTGGACGACCGTCTGGGGGGCCGGGTTCAAGGTGGTGCGTCAGGCGGTGATCGCTCAGTCGTCAAAACCCGACTGGTCCACCAGCCGTGCCGCGGACAAGGCCAGCGAGCACGCAGGCCACGGCCACGGCAGTGCGCAAGCCGGAGGCGCAGTCGATTTGACGCTTCTGGACCATATGGCGGGCGAATTGCGCGCCGCCGACCTGCCGCCGCCGGTCGTGCTGATGGCACCGGCCAAGGGCAAGCCGTGGCAGGGCGTCTCCCAGACCCAGAACCGCCCCAAGGGCGTCACCGTCACCTTTGATCACATGGGTGATGTGACGCAGATCAAGACCTTTGGCGACAAGCCGCTGATCGACCGGGTGTTCGGTGTGGGGATTGCCCTGCACGAAGGCCAGTTGTTCGGCGCGTTCAATCAGGCGCTGGGCGTGCTGACGGCGGCGGGTCTGCTGACTTTGTGCGTTTCGGCGGTGATGATGTGGTGGCGACGGCGACCGGACAAGGTGACACTGGGCGCCCCCAGCCGCCTGCCCGACGAACGTCTCGGCACGGGGCTGGGCCTGCTGATACTGGGCCTCGCTCTGTTCTTGCCGATGATGGGGCTGTGCCTGATCCTTGTGGCCCTGATCGAGCGATGGGTGCTGCGGCGTATTCCCCCTGTCCGCGATTGGCTGGGATTGACGTGATGAAAAGTAGGTTGCAAAATAAAACTAAAATTTAAATTGCGTTTTGAAATTATAATTTTTCCAATAAAATCAAAAAGCCCGCTCTGCTTCAGAGCGGGCTTTTTTACGCTTGAAAGTGAAAAATTTCGACGGGCCGCCCCAAGAAATTTTTCACAATACGGCGAAGGGGGTACATGGGGGAAACCTGTTTCCCCCATGATGGTCCTACAAATTGATCATACGACCGTCGGCGTCCAGAGAGGCCTCCAGAATCGCCTCCGACATGGTCGGGTGCGGGAAGACGGTCCCTTGCAGGTCCTCTTCCGTCGCTTCCATGGTGATGGCCAGACAGAAGCCCTGCACCATTTCCGTGACATTGGCCCCGATCAGGTGGGCCCCCAGAAGCGCGCCGGTCTTCTTGTCGAAGATCACCTTGACGAAACCGCCCGGCTCACCGGCAGCAATCGCCTTGCCGTTGGCTTTGAAGGGGAAGCGGCCGATCTTGACGTCCAGACCCTTTTCCTTCGCGCCCTGCTCGGTGATACCGACCGAGGCGACTTCCGGCGTGGCGTAGGTGCAGCCCGGAATCGGCGGATTGAGGTTCGACAGCTTCTTGCCGGCCATGTAGTCGGCCGCGTGGACGGCTTCGTGCGAAGCCTTGTGCGCCAGCCAGGGCGGCCCGGCGCAGTCGCCGATGGCGTAGAGGCCCTTCACATTGGTCTTGCCGTGGCTGTCGTTCTTGATGTGACCGCGGTCCATCTCGACGCCCAGCTTTTCCAGACCGAGGTTTTCGGTATTGGCCACGATGCCGACGGCGACGATGCAACCTTCGGCCTCCAGCGTTTCGGCCTTGCCGCCGACTTCGACCGACACCTTGACGCCCGAAGCGGTCTTTTCGACCTTGGTCACCTTGGCACCCAGACGGAACTTGAAGCCGCGCTTTTCAAAGGCCTTCTGAGCCTCAGCGGAGACTTCCTTGTCCTCGACCGGCAGGATGCGGTCCATGGCCTCGACCACGGTGACATCGGCACCCAGCGAGCGGTAGAAGGAGGCGAACTCGATGCCGATAGCGCCCGAACCGATCACCACCAGCGACTTCGGCATAGCCTTGGGCGTCAGGGCGTTACGATAGGTCCAGATACGCTCGCCGTCCGAAACCGCGCCGATGGCCGGGATTTCGCGGGCGCGCGCCCCGACCGCCAGCATGACGTTCTTGGCCTCGACAACCTGCTCGCCACCCTTGTTCAGCTTAACGCGCACCTTGGGCGCATCCTTGCCCGGCTCCAGCGTGGCGAAGCCCTCGATCACGTCGATCTTGTTCTTCTTCATCAGGTAGCCGACGCCGCCATTGAGCTGCTTGGCGACGGCGCGCGAGCGGGCGATGACCTTTTCGAAGTCGAAGCCCGGCTTTTCGCCGGTCAGACCGTAATCACCGAGGTGATTGATCTTGTCGAACACCTCGGCCGACTTGAGCAGGGCCTTGGTCGGGATACAGCCCCAGTTGAGGCAGATGCCGCCCAGCAGTTCACGCTCGACGATGGCGACCTTCAGACCGTTCTGAGAAGCGCGGATGGCCCCTTCGTAACCGCCGGGACCGGAGCCGATAACAACCAGATCATAAGACATGTTGAATCAACTCCTTAAGCCAGCATCTTGATGGGGTCTTCGAGAAGGCCCTTCAATGCGGTAATGTACTTGGCACCGACCGACCCATCGACCACGCGGTGATCGCAGGTCAGGGTGACGGTCATGAC
>NZ_JAIWNX010000235.1 GCF_020217185.1 Asticcacaulis sp. | reverse complement strand
GGTGGCGACCGCCAGTTGGCCGTTCTTGACGACCGGGCGTTGCTCACCGGCACCGACCGACAGGATGCAGCCCTGCGGTTCGTTGATAATGGAGGCGAACTGCTTGATGCCGAACATGCCAAGGTTGGACACCGAGAAGGTGCCGCCCTGGAACTCTTCGGGCTTCAGCTTCATATCGCGGGCGCGCGCCGCCAGATCCTTGGTTTCCTTGGCGATCTGGGCCAGAGACTTGGTCTCGGCCTTGCGGATGATCGGGGTGATCAGGCCACCGTCGATAGCCACGGCCATAGCGATATCGGCATTGTGGTGCATCGCAATGCCTTCGGGGGTGAAGGAGGCATTGGCTTCCGGCACCTGCTTGAGCGCCAGCGCCACCGCCTTGATGACGATATCGTTCACCGATACCTTGATACCTTGCGATTCCAGCGCCGTATTGATCTTGGTACGCGCCGCCAGCAGGTTGTCGAGTTCGATATCGACGGTCAGCGGGAAGTGCGGGATGTCGCGGAAGGATTCGGTCAGGCGGCGGGCAATGACCTTGCGCATATTGTTGAGCGGCACGAGATCGTAAGACCCCGCCGGAATGCCCAGTTGCTCAAGGGTCTGCACCTTGCGCGGCTCAGCCGCTGCGGTGGTCGCCGCCGGAGCGGAACCCGCCTTGCCGGTGCCCGAAGCCAGAGCGGCTTCGATATCGCGCTTGATGATACGACCGTGCGGGCCGGTGCCTTTCAGCAGCTTGAGATCGAGCTTATTGATCTCGGCCAGCCGACGCGCCAGCGGCGAAGCCGCCACGCGCGCTCCACCCGAGGCGGCGGGGGCTGCGACGGGGGCGGTGGCCACAGGGGCCGGAGCCGCGGCAGGCTTCGGCGCTTCGGCGGCTTTCGGGGCCTCAGCTTTGGCCTGAGTCTGGGGCGCCGGAGCCGCCGAACCGCCCTCACCCGCTAGGCGCGCGATGGGCGTATTGACCTTCACGCCTTCGGTCCCCGCTTCGATCAGGATGGCCTCAACCACGCCCTCATCGACGGCTTCGACTTCCATCGTCGCCTTGTCGGTTTCGATTTCGGCGATCACGTCACCGGCGGAGACAGTGTCCCCGACCTTGACGTGCCACTTGGCCAGAATGCCCTCTTCCATGGTGGGCGAGAGCGCCGGCATCAGAATATCGGTCATGGATGGCCCCTCTTACTTGTACGAGACTTGCTTGACCGCGGCGATGATCTTCTCAACGCTGGGGACGGTCAGGGCTTCGAGGTTGGCGGCGTAAGGCATCGGCACGTCTTCCTGATGCACGCGGGCGGGCGGCGCATCCAGATCGTCGAAGGCTTCGGCGGTGACGCGGGCGGCGACTTCGGCACCGATACCGCAGGGGCCCCAGCCTTCTTCGACGGTGACCAGACGGTTGGTCTTCTTCACCGAAGCGACGACCGTGTCGGTATCCAGCGGACGCAGCGTACGCAGGTTGACGACTTCGGCGTCGATACCCTCTTCGGCCAGCTTCTCAGCCGCCTTGAGCGCAAAACCGACCATGCGCGAATGGGCGACGATGGTGACGTCCTTGCCCTCTTTCTGGATCTTGGCCTTGCCGATAGGCAGGACGAAATCCTCAACATCCGGGATTTCAAACTCGTTGCCGTACATCATCTCGTGTTCGAGGAAGACGATGGGGTTCGGATCGCGGATGGCGGCCTTCAGCAAGCCCTTGGCGTCAGCGGCGTCATAAGGCGCAATGACCTTCAGGCCCGGAACGTTGGCGTACCACGCCGAATAGTCCTGCGAGTGCTGGGCGGCGACGCGGGCCGCGGCACCGTTCGGGCCACGGAAAACGATCGACGACTTGATCTGACCACCCGACATGTACAGCGTCTTGGCCGACGAGTTCAGGATGTGGTCAATGGCCTGCATAGCGAAGTTGAAGGTCATGAACTCGATGATCGGCTTAAGACCGGCCATAGCCGCCCCCGAACCGATACCGGCAAAGCCCATTTCGGTGATCGGCGTGTCGATAACGCGGCGGTCGCCGAACTCTTCGAGCAGGCCGCGCGACACCTTATAAGCGCCCTGATACTGGGCGACTTCCTCACCCATCAGGAAGACGCGGTCGTCGCGGCGCATTTCTTCGGCCATAGCGTCACGCAGCGCGTCGCGCACGGTGATCTTGACCATCGGGGTGCCTTCCGGGAATTCCGGATCGCTCTGCGGCTTAACCTGCGGCGCGACTGCCGAAGCGACCACAGCCGTCTTTTCGCCGCCTTCCTGAGCGGCGGTTTCGCCACCGGTGTTTTCCGCCGACTTGACCGGCGCAGGGGCCGACGCGCCACCGGCCAGACGCGCGATCGGCGTATTGACCTTGACGCCTTCGGTGCCAGCCTCGATCAGGATGGCCTCGACCACGCCTTCATCGACGGCTTCGACTTCCATCGTCGCCTTGTCGGTTTCGATTTCGGCGATCACCTGACCGGCGGAAATCTCGTCACCGGCCTTGATGTGCCACTTGGAAAGGGTGCCCTCCTCCATGGTCGGAGAGAGAGCGGGCATAAGAATGTCGGTCATCTGGGATCAGGCCTCAAGATAAACGTCGGTGTACAGTTCGGACGGATCGGGTTCGGGGCTGGTCTGAGCGAACTCGACGGCCTCCATAACGATCGCCTTGATTTCATTGTCGATGGCCTTGATCTCGGCCTCTTCGACACCCGCCTGCTCCAGCATCGTCTTGATGTGGTCGATCGGGTCGCGGGTCGTCTTGACCTCATCGACCTCTTCCTTGCTGCGGTACTTGGCCGGGTCGGACATGGAGTGACCGCGATAGCGATACGTCTTCATTTCCAGAATGTACGGACCCTTGCCCGAACGGGCGTATTCGGCGGCGCGCTCAGCGGCTTCCTTCACCGCGAACACGTCCATGCCGTCCACGGTTTCGCCGGGGATGCCGAACGACGCACCGCGCTGCGACAGGTTGGTCGTGGCCGAGGCGCGGGCGAGAGCCGTGCCCATGGCGTATTCGTTGTTTTCAATCACATAGACGACCGGCAGGTTCCACAGCTTCGCCATGTTGAAGCTTTCATAGACCTGACCCTGGTTGGCCGCACCGTCACCGAAATAGGTGAAGGAGACATTGCCATTGTTGCGGTACCAGTCGGCAAAGGCCAGACCCGTCCCCAGCGACACCTGAGCGCCAACGATGCCGTGACCGCCGAAGAAGCCGGTTTCGATGTCAAACATGTGCATCGACCCGCCCTTACCCTTCGACGAGCCGCCAATGCGGCCGGTCAGCTCAGCCATAACGGCCTTGGGGTCCATACCGGCGGCCAGCATGTGGCCGTGGTCGCGGTAACCGGTGATGACCTGATCGCCGTCGATAGAGGCGGCCTCCATGCCCACAGCGACGGCTTCCTGACCGATGTACAGGTGGCAGAAGCCCCCGATCAGACCCATGCCGTAGAGCTGACCCGCACGCTCTTCGAAGCGGCGGATGAGAACCATCTCACGGTAATATTTCAGGAGTTCGTCTTTGGAGACATTGCGTTTGGCGGAACCCGTCGTTCCGGTGTCAGTGGCCTTGGCGGCGCGCGCCATGGAAACCTCCCTGGGGTTAATCGTGCCACTCGCGTCTTACCCGCAGGCAGAGACGTTCGCAGCCGGTCAAAAAGACGTTCGAGCGCGCACCGGCACAACAGGGCCGGCCGCCCATAGAGGGGGATGCAGTCAGTTCTGGTGATCCCGTGGGAAATCCGGCAGCAGGGCCACCGGAATCTCAGGGTTCGTCAAAAACCGCCTGAATTCACGTCAGGACTTCTCTTAGGCAAAGCCCAGGCTGACGTAAAGTCCCCTTGCGGACTCAGGAATTGCGCGCAGGGGCGATGTGATCACGGATCACGTATTCGTTAGGGGCATTGAGCCCCAGGAGAACGCGGGCGCGTTCTTCAAGCAATTCTTTGGAAAGATTATCGGTTCTCAAATAACGGGCGCGGGCTTCAAGGTCCTGCCGCTCAGCGGCAAGATCAGCCAGCAGCTTTTGCTTTTCGGCCAGCTCAACCTGACGGGTTTCCTGCGAAAAGAACCCTTTGTCGCCAGTCAAATACTGTACGCCGCAGTAGGTCAGAAATATAGCGATGATCGCGGTAGGCAAATAGGGCCTCAGTTTCTGAATCACGACTTTCGCCCCTTCTGGACGGACCACATTGACAGGAGGGATTTTTGGCCGCGTCGGTTTAACAAACTGTTACCGAACATGTCACTTCAACTGAAAGAATTTATCATAAAACGCGAGCGGCGCAGGACACCTGCGCCGCTCTTTTTGGCAGATTTGTAAAAAACGTCCCAGCCGTTGAGAGGCCGGTTCCGGTTTTAGCTGCGGATCACCGAAAGCCCCGCATAGACGGCTTCGTCGTCGAGGATCGATTCGATGCGCAGCAGCTGGTTGTACTTGGCCAGCCGGTCCGAACGCGCCAGAGAACCCGTCTTGATCTGACCGCAGTTCAGCGCCACCGCCAGGTCAGCAATGGTCGAATCTTCGGTCTCACCCGAACGGTGCGACATCACCGAGGTATAGCCCGAACGGTGGGCCATATCGACGGCGTCCATGGTTTCCGACAGGGTGCCGATCTGGTTCACCTTGACGAGGATCGAGTTGGCGAGGCCTTCGACAATGCCGGTCTCCAGACGGTTCGGGTTGGTGACGAACAGGTCGTCGCCGACCAGTTGCAGACGGTCGCCCAGACGCTCGGTCAGCAGCGCCCAGCCTTCGAAATCGTCTTCCGACATGCCGTCTTCGATCGAGCAGATCGGGAACTTGTCGGCGAGGTTTTCGAGATAATCGACCATTTCTTCGCGGCTCAGGACCTTGCCCTCGCCTTCCAGATGGTACTTTTCGTCCTTAAAGAACTCGGTCGAGGCCACGTCGAGCGCCAGCCAGAAGTCTTCACCGGCCTTGTAGCCCGCCGCCGCACCGGCATCGACGATGAATTGCAGCGCCACCTCGGCCGAGGACAGGTTCGGCGCAAAGCCACCTTCGTCACCGACATTGGTGTTGTGGCCGGCGGCCTTGAGCGCCGATTTCAGGCTATGGAAGATTTCCGCGCCCATGCGCAGGGCTTCGGAGAAGGTTTCGGCACCGGCCGGAACGATCATGAATTCCTGAATGTCGATGGGGTTGTCAGCGTGGGCGCCGCCATTGATAATGTTCATCAGCGGCACGGGCAGCACACGGGCCGACAGGCCGCCGACATACTTATAGAGCGGCAGGTTGACCGAAGCCGCCGCCGCCTTAGCCACGGCCAGCGACACGCCCAGAATGGCATTGGCCCCCAGACGGCCCTTGTTCTCGGTGCCGTCGAGATTGATCAGGATCTGGTCGATGTGGCGCTGATCGCGGGCGTCGAGACCGCTCAGGGCCTCATAGATTTCGCCATTGACCGCGTCCACGGCCTGACGCACGCCCTTGCCCAGATAGCGGCTCTTGTCGCCATCGCGCTTTTCCACGGCTTCATGCGCGCCGGTGGAGGCACCCGACGGCACAGCGGCGCGACCGAAAGCGCCGTCTTCGAGGGTGACATCGACCTCAACGGTCGGATTGCCGCGCGAGTCGAGGATTTCACGAGCAACGATATCAATAATGGCGGACATGGCAATCTTCCCTGAGGGGTTTGAAAAACGAGGGTTGCTTAGCAAGCGCGCCCAAGCCTGACAAGCCCGCCACGGGGAATGCGTCTCATATATTGAGTATATCGGCGGGCTTCGCGAAGACGTGATCCGGCTTTTCGCTCAGCAGGCTGTCTTCGTGGGCATAGCCCCAGGTCACGGCCCCCACGGCAATGCCCACCTTGCGCGCCGCCTCGATGTCGCGCAGCTCATCACCGATGGACAGGGCCTCGGTCGGTTTCGCCTTGAAGGCCTTGAGCACGGCCTTGAACTTGGCCGCCTTGCCAAAAAGCGATGAACCGCACGAATAGTGATCGATCAGGGCGCTCAGCTCAGCCCCCAGAACGGTGCGGACATTGTCGGCGTCGTTGGAAGTCACGACCACAACGGTCACGCCGCGCGCCTTCAGATCGCGGATCACCTCAGCGATCCCGTCAAACAGCACGATTTTTTCGATCTGCTGGTTTTGCAGCCTCTGGGCATAGGTGGCAATGGCCGGCAGTTTGAGCAGCGGCACCTTCAGACGCTTCAGCAGCTCACGCGGCCCCAGACGGCGCAGTTCGTCAAGGTGCGAGCGGTCCGGGTTCTCAAAGCCGAAGCGTTCGGCCAGATGATCGAACACCTCAAGGAACCACGGAAACGAATCGGCCAGCGTGCCGTCGAAATCGAAGATCACCAGACGATAGGGATAGGGGGGCATGAAAGGCCTTCCGGAATCAAAAACGCGGCACCTGAGGCGCCGCGTCTTTATATCTTCGGTCGATAAAGGCGGTTAGTCCTTTTTCGGCGTAATCACCTGACGGCCCTTGTAGATGCCGGTCTTCAGGTCGATGTGGTGCGGACGGCGCAGTTCGCCGGTGTCCTTGTCTTCCACATACGAGTTGGCGCCGAGCGCGTGGTGCGAGCGACGCATGTTGCGCCGCGAGGGGGATACTTTCCGCTTAGGTACGGCCATGTCCGACTCTCTTTTTCAAGTGAGGCTCGATAAGCTTTTACCCAAGCCTTTCAAGCGTAGAATGATGTGTTGACCGGTTGTTCGTCCGGTCGGAAGGCGCGCCTTATGCCTCAAGAGCGCAAAAGGATCAAGGGGTCTGATGCAATAAATCTTGTATCGTCCGCGACCTGACGTAATGACGCTTATAAATGCGGCGCATTTCCGCCGCAATCCATTCAGATGCCGTTCAGCTTGGCGGGCGCTCAATAGCGTCATCCCACGCACATATCCCCAGGTGGCATTATGAAACCCTCCTTTTTTCAACGGCATCTGCCGCTGGCCCTGATCGGGATCGGCCTTATCGGTCTGGCCGCCCCCACCCTGGCATCGGCACAAGGCTATGATGGCTATTGCTATCAGCGCAAATCCAACTCCACCGCCACAGGCGCGGTGATCGGCGCTCTGGCCGGCGCCGCCATCGGCAACGGTTCCTCGCATCGCTATGACCGCGGCGGCAATACGGTCGCCGGAGCCGCCGTCGGTGCCGTGGTGGGCGGAGCCTTGGGCAATGCCTCGGTCGATTGCCACGATGGCCGCTACTATTCCTATGAGCGCAGCGGCTATTACGACCCGCCGCCCCCGCCGCCGGGCTACGGCGTCGTCTATTACGAATCGCGCCCGCGCTATGATGGCTATTATGTCTATCGCGAGCGCTACTACGGCCCCCGCTATTATCCGGCCCCGCGCAGCTATTACTACCGCGACCGCTATGACCGGTACGATCGCTATGAGCGGCGCGAACGGGAATATTATCATCACCGCCGTGAGCGATGGTAAAAACAAAACAGACGGTCCTTTATGGGACCGTCTGTTTTGTTTTGATGGTCGGGGAGACAGGATTCGAACCTGCGACCCCCTGCTCCCGAAGCAGGTGCGCTACCAGGCTGCGCCACTCCCCGACAAAGAAGGCATCCCTTTGAATAAGGGACACGCACACGCCCGAAACCGGTCGTCTGCGTCTGGAGGCCGCTCTATACGGAAACGCCGGAACTCACGCAAGCCTTTGCCGTCAAAAAAATGCAGTATGTTGGGGAGAAACGAGAGGATAGCCGCGGAGAGCAGGCCTTACGAAATCTGTGAGCCTTCGCGGTTCGGAACCTGGAGCGGAGACCTTAAACACATAAGGGCCGCCCGACGGGGCGACCCTTATGTGTTTAAATGGTCGGAGCGACAGGATTCGAACCTGCGACCCCTTGACCCCCAGTCAAGTGCGCTACCAGGCTGCGCCACGCTCCGACACCTCTTCGCAGAGGCCTCCCCTGGTAAGGAGAACGCGGCTTATAGAGAGGAATAAAGCGGCCTGCAATAGGCCACAGACGTTTTCCACCGCTCACATGCGGCGGATCAGAGCCCCTTGAGGCTGCGCAGCATGGTTTTCTGTGCGTTTTCGAGGCTTTGAGCGATGGCCAGAAGCCGCGTGCGCGTCTCTTCGCTCAGGCCGCGAACGACGGGCAGGGCCGACATTTCCTCAAAATCAAACGCCGGTTCGGCACTGTCGGCCATGACTTTGCGCGGTAAGGGCGGCGCGGATACGACCTCCATCGGCACGTCGTCCGGCTCCGCGTACCCCTCCGCCGCCGGGATGAAGGCCGTGCTGCCGCCCTGCCCGGCCGACAGCAGCGCCTTTTGCCCCTCGTCCTTGTACAGCTTCTGCACGCCGCGAATCGTGTAGCCGCGATCGTGCAGCAGCACCTTCACCCCCATCAGCAGGTCAATATCCTGCGGACGGTAGAAGCGCCGCCCCCCGGCGCGCTTGGTCGGACGGATAAAGGTGAACTTGGTTTCCCAGAACCGCAGCACATGCTGGGGCACACCCACCGCGTCAGCGGTTTCGGAAATGGTGCGAAAGGCAAGAGGCCCCTTGGACACGTGTACTGGCCTTTTTTACGACTTATTCGCCGACGCCGGCATCGACGCGCGCCTTCATGATCTGCGAGGCGCGGAAGGAGATGACCTTGCGCGGATCAATGGCCGCCGGCTTACCCGTCTTGGGGTTGCGGCCCACGCGGGCATTCTTTTCGCGGACCTGAAACACGCCAAAGCCCGACAGCTTGACCGTCTCGCCCTTTTCCAGCGAATCAATGACCAGATCGAGAGTACGCTCGACGAGAGCGGCGCATTCCTGACGCGGCAGGCCCAGTTCGTTGTGCACCGCTTCGAACAGTTCGGCGCGGGTCAGGGTCGTGGCTTTCATATCAAATCCCCTCCGGAATGATCCATCAGAGGGAACCATACGCATTTTCCCGTTCACGTCAAAGGGTTGGACGCGGCTTGTCATCAAATAAATGAGATTTTCGTCTCAATATGCGGTTGGCCCTACAGGCGGATCGCCGCCGCCGCCCAGGTCAGGCCGCCGCCCAGCGCTTCGATCAGCACCAGATCGCCCTTTTTGACCCGTCCATCCTGTATCCCGGCATACCAGGCCAGCGGAATCGAGGCCGCTGAGGTGTTGGCGTGTTCGGCCACGGTCGAGATGACCTTCTCACGATCAAGCCCCAAACGATCGGCTACACCGTCAAGGATGCGCTGATTGGCCTGATGCGGGATGAACCAGTCCACGGCCTTGTGGTCGAGACCCGCCTTGTGAATGGCCGATTCGGCGGCTTCGGAGATTTTCTGCACGGCGTGCTTGAACACCTGATTGCCCTGCATGCGAATCTTGCCGACACGCTGCCCCGAATCAAAGACCCCGCCATCGACGTACAGAAGATCGGTCTTCGAGCCGTCGCATTGCAGGTCAAAGCTGAGGATGCCCGTGTCCTGCGCTGTGCCGTTACCTTGCACGGGCTCCAGCACCACGGCCCCGGCCCCGTCGCCGAACAGGATGCAGGTCGAACGGTCCGTATAGTCGAGGATGCGGCTCATCACCTCAGCCCCGATGACCAGCGCACATTTCGACAGGCCGCGCGCGACAAACCCGTCAGCCACGCTCAGGGCATAGACGAAGCCTGAACAGACCGCCTGCACGTCGAAGGCCGCGCCGCGCGGCACGCCCAGCTTGGCCTGAACGATGGAGGCGGTGGACGGAAAGGTCATGTCCGGCGTGGTGGTGGCGACGATGATGAGGTCGATATCCTCAATCGTGCGCCCCGCTGCCTTAAGAGCGATCTTCGCCGCTTCGACGGCCAGATCACTGGTCTGTTGATCCTCACCGGCCTTGTGACGCTTGCGGATACCGGTGCGCGCCACGATCCATTCGTCCGTGGTATCCACCATGCGGGTGAAGTCCTCGTTAGAGAGGACCGTCTCAGGCAGATAACCGCCGACGCCGGTTACCGCCGTACGTGTTACGCTCATGCTCAGGATACCTTTTCATCCGCCATCTGCGGCGTTTCGGGCGACGCGACGTGCGCCTTGCGAACGTGGGCC
>NZ_JAIWNX010000234.1 GCF_020217185.1 Asticcacaulis sp. | reverse complement strand
AGCGCCTTGCGGATGTCCGTCGCATAGGCACTGGCGGCCAGCGAAATGGCGACGCTCACGGCATTGGAATAGGCCCAGGCCTCGGCCCCACCGTGGCTTTTGACCACGATACCGTTGAGCCCCAGAAGCGGGCCGCCATTGGCCGCGCCGGGATCGACCGTCTTGGCCATAGCCCGCAGCGCCGACGCGGCGAGAAGCGCCCCCAGCTTGGACAGCAATGAGGAGGTCAGCGCGTCCTTGAACAGGTTTTTGACGAACTTGGCGGTGCCTTCGGCGGTTTTCAGCGCGATATTGCCCGTAAAGCCATCGGTGACGACTACGTCCACCGTGCCCTTGCCGATATCGTCGCCTTCGACAAACCCGTAGTAATTGATGCCGTCCACGCCTTCGCGCAGGAGACGATGCGCCTCACGCACCTCTTCATGGCCTTTGACGTCCTCGGAGCCAACATTCAGCAGGCCGACCGTGGGTCTCTCCTTGCCGCGCACGGCGCGGTGGAAGGCCGTGCCCATGACGGCGAATTCGATCAGCTGATTGGCGTCTGAGGTCACGTTGGCCCCGACATCGAGCACCGTTCCCATACCGCCCTTGGCATTCGGCCACGAACAGGCAATCGGCGGACGCTCAAGGTCCTCGGTAATCATCTTGAGGATCATCTTCGACAGCGCCATCAGCGCGCCGGTGTTCCCTGCCGAGACGACCGCGTGGGCCGCACCGTTTTTGACCGATGAAATGGCCATAAACAGGCTGGTTGTCCGGCGACGCAGGGCCTGAGCCGGCTTTTCGTCCATCGCCACCGACTGATCAGTGTGGACAATGGTGGCAACGGCCTTCAGTTCCGGACATTTGGCCAGTTCTGGCGCAATCAACGCCTCATCACCGTGCAGCAGAAAGCGCAACCGGCCCGAACCGTCGCGCTTCAGCGCTTCTGCCGTACCCGGCACAGTCACACGAGGGCCATGATCACCGCCCATGGCATCGATTGCGATGACAACTGTGCCCTCAGGGGCGACGCCTATGCCTCCCACAGGCGTTTCGGACGGCGAAATAGGATCAGGGGAAGACAAGGGACGCTCTAAGACCTCACAAAGGTGCCAGGGCCGCCCTTATAGACCCTCCAGCGCACGGCCGGAAGGTGGAAATAAAGCGAGTCCCCGAGGCGGCGGACGATAACGCCCCCGCCGAACTTATCAAGATGCTTTTTCAGATCGCCCGTTCAGGCGTCATCGCCCTTCAGGCGCGACAGCACGGCGAAAGGCGACGGCTCCTTGGGCTGATCCGGTTCCTCGAACACGGCACCGGGCTTGCGCGCAAAGGGATCATAGGCTTCACCCAGCGCTTCGATGACGTATTGACCGACATCGATCTGACCATTGACGGCCACATCGGGCACATCAAGGTCTTCGACGCTCAGTTCCGTCTCTTCGTCGTCGGCCTTGCTTTTGCGGGCCTGCGCCACCACCACGACGTCGATGCGCGCCGCGATCGGGTGACGGAAGGGATCGAGCGTCACGCCGCATTCCTGCGTCACCTCACCGCTCAGATCGACGTCAACGATCACCTCATCGCTGCCCGGCAATTTGCGGCCTTTCGTCGTGACCTTTGCCGTCAGGTCGTGCAATTCGATCATGCCGAAGTTTTCGGCAATCAGCGTGCGGCGCGCCTCATCGGCCATCAGGGTCAGGTCGAGCCCGCGAAAGGCCTCGTCAAAGCGCACAGTGTGCGTCCACAGCGGGGCATCGGCTTCGGTCATGGCTCAGTTCTCCTTGGTATTTAAACGCGTTACATCCGGCCAGTTTACCTCACCGGCCAGCAATTTGTCTGCGCGCACCTGCACGCGGACCTCATTCATATAGGCGCTCAGGCCCGCCGCCCACAGGGGGGCCTGCGGGTCCGGCGCCTCATCCGTGGCATAGACGGTGCGCAGCAGGTAATCGGCCTGCGCGGCGGTCGCGTCCTCTGCGCCCGCCTCGTCCCAGATTTCGTTCCAGCGCACCAGCCGCGTATAGACCTGCTGGCTGAGCTTTTTCATCTTTTTCGGCACGGTCAGGTCGCCCACCCCCTGTTCGCGCAGCGTATCGTCCAGTGCCAGTAGCAGCGAATCGAACAAGGCCTGAGAGGTTTCGCGATAGTGTTCGTCGTCCGATTTCAGGCAGTTGATCAGCAGGACGACATGCAGCACCAGAAGCTCGAATCGCGCACCAATCTCATCCTTCACGCCGTAATCGGTATAGAAAACGACCTGACGCGACTGCGCCACGGCCGCCGCATAAAGGGCTTCGCCGGCCACGCGCGTCGGGCTGGGCTTTTTCAAACCCAGACTTTCGCCGAGCGAGCTGAGGAATTTGTCGAGCATTTACGTCCCCGTCTCCGTTTGCGTTCTTGCCAAGCCGGAATATTTATGGCCTTCATTCGGCCCCAAGATTGCACTAAACAGTCTGGCACCCAAGGTCAAACCCGAACGGAACCTGATGATCAAGCCGTCCACCCTTCTGGCTCTCGCCGCCGTTGCCGCCGCCGCTTCCACGCTTGGCGCCTGCGCCCCCAGCGTTTCGCGTCAGGGCTATCTCGCCATCGAAGCCAATCCCGCCACCGACATCAAGGTGGGTGAGGATACGCAGACCAGCGTGCGTACCAAGTTCGGCTCTCCGTCTCAGGTCGCCACCTTCGACCCCGGCGTGTGGTACTATATCACGCAGACGACCTCGAAAATGACTTATAAGCCCGCGACCCTGACCTCGCGCAGCGTCACCATCGTCGAATTCGACAAGGAGACGCAGGCGGTCAAAAACGTGAAGACCCTGTCGCTGGCCGATAGCCGTGACATCGCGCTGAACCCCAACAAGACGCCGACCCGCGGCCGTGAACTGACAGCGCTGGAGCAGATCCTCGGCAATGTCGGCCGCCAGACGATTACCAACGACGAAGACACCAATCCGGGCGGCCAGCGCCGTCGCGAATAGTCTTGGTGTCGTATGGATATGACCCCCCCCGGAGACCGTGCCGGAGGGGTTTTTGTTTAATTTTACTTCTCACCTGTTGTCTCAAACCCTTCGATCCAGTGATCTCGGTCAAGGTAATATTCGTCTATGCCGAAACCTTTTGAGTGGTCGCGGAATCCCGGTTTGTCTTTGAGGCGGAAAATGGCTAATCGAGCAGCGTCCTCGGACCGGTAAACACCGATCAGCTTCGCATCATCTCCATATTCGTCATCCTCGCGGAGGTGATGCAGAATATAGACCTTCTCTATTTGCTTCATGCAACCCCATCATCAATGCTTGGAAGTGTATAGGTTCATAACGTCGTATATAAACGAACATCCTTACGAAGGGTATGGAGACAGTAAGCGTCACTTCCGCTCATGACGACATTTTTTGAGAACCACAGATTTCACAGATTTCACAGATTGGCGCTTCGCGCCGTTGGACATCTGGCAGCGATCGCTTGCCATTTGAAACGCATAATCTGTGAAATCTGTGAAATCTTTGGTTTCCCCTGAAAGGCCTGCCCCACGCTCGGTCTATCCGTGGGCATTTGGGGAGAGAGCGGCGCTCACGCGAACGCCGCCCTCCAGTGATCAGACTACATGCGCCAGCACAGCCAGCAGCAACAGCGCGACGATATTGGTGATCTTGATCATCGGATTGACCGCCGGGCCCGCCGTGTCCTTATACGGGTCGCCCACCGTATCGCCGGTCACCGAGGCCTTGTGCGCCTCAGAGCCCTTGAGGTGACGCACGCCGTCCTTATCGACAAAGCCATCCTCGAACGACTTTTTGGCGTTGTCCCAGGCCCCGCCGCCCGACGTCATCGAAATGGCGACGAACAGGCCGGTGACGATGACCCCCAGCAGCATGGCCCCCAGCGCTTCAAAGGCCGGGACCGCGCCGCCTATGGCATAGACGATCCCGAACAGAACCAGAGGCGACAAAACCGGCAGCAGGGAGGGCACGACCATTTCGCGGATGGCCGCCTTGGTCAGCATGTCCACGGCGCGGCCATAGTTGGGCTTGGACGTCCCGGCCATGATGCCGGAGTCTTCGCGGAACTGACGCCTCACCTCTTCGACCACGGCCTGCGCCGCCTTGCCGACCGCCGTCATGCCCATGCCGCCAAAGAGATAGGGCAAAAGGCCGCCGATCAGCAGGCCCACCACCACCCACGGCGAGGACAGGGAGAAGGTCAGTTCGCCCAGCCCCTCGAAAAAGGAGCCCGGCGCTGCATTGGCCGCGAAATATTTGAGGTCCGACGTGTAGGCGGCAAACAGAACCAGCGCCCCCAGACCGGCCGAACCGATGGCATAGCCCTTGGTGACGGCCTTGGTGGTATTGCCCACGGCGTCCAGCGCGTCGGTGGTGTGGCGCACCGCCTTGTCGAGGCCCGCCATTTCGGCGATCCCCCCGGCATTGTCGGTGACCGGCCCAAAAGCATCGAGCGCCACGATCATCCCGGCCAGGGCCAGCATGGTGGTGGTAGCAATGGCGATGCCATAGAGCCCGGCCAGCAGGTAACAGCCGATAATGCCACCCACGATGATCAGGGCCGGAATGGCCGTGGCTTCCATCGAAACGGCCAGCCCCTGAATGACATTGGTGCCGTGCCCGGTGACCGAGGCCTGCGCGATCGACACCACGGGCCGCTTGCCCGTACCGGTATAGTATTCGGTGACGACGATGAAGCCCGCCGTAACCGCCAGCCCGATCAGGCCGCACCAGAACAGGGTCAGGCCGGTAAAGCCCGCCGGCGCACCCGCATAGGTGATGGGGGTATCGAAGCCGATCACCAGTTCAATCACCGCCGCCAACGCGCCGATGGACAACACACCGGTGACAATCAGCCCTTTATACAGGGCGTTCATAATGTGGTTGTCCTTGCCCAGACGGACAAAGAAGGTGCCGATGATAGAGGTGATGATACACGCGCCGCAGATGACCAGCGGCAGCAGCATCATTGGCCCGACCAGAGCCGTGCCCGCAAAGAAGATCGCCCCCAGCACCATGGTGGCCACAGTCGTCACGGCATAGGTTTCAAACAGGTCCGCCGCCATACCGGCGCAGTCGCCGACATTGTCGCCCACATTGTCGGCAATGGTGGCCGGGTTGCGCGGGTCGTCTTCGGGGATGCCCGCCTCGACCTTGCCCACCATGTCGCCGCCGACATCGGCCCCCTTGGTGAAGATACCGCCGCCCAGACGCGCGAAAATCGAGATCAGCGACGCACCAAAGCCCAGCGCCACGAGGGCGTCAATCACCGGTCGGCTGGTGGCCTCAAGGCCCAGCACATCGGTCAGGATGAAGTAATAACCCGCGACGCCCAAAAGCGCGCCCGACGCGACAAACAGGCCCGTCACAGCCCCGGCCCCGAAGGCGAGGTTCAGCCCCTGTTGCAGACTGTGCGAGGCGGCTTCGGCGGTACGCACATTGGCGCGCACCGAAATCAGCATCCCGGCAAAGCCCGCCGCCCCGGACAGGACCGCGCCGATCAGGAAGCCAACGGCGGCATAGGTGCCCAGCACCAGAAAGGCCGCGATGAAGATGACCACACCCACAATGGCAATGGTCGTATATTGCCGCTTGAGATAGGCCCCGGCCCCTTCCTGAATCGCCGCAGCGATTTCCTGCATCCGGGCATTGCCCTGTGGTTTTTTAAGCAGACTGAGGGTCTGAACGACCCCATACACCAAACCTAACACGCCAGCCGCTATGACCAGCCCTATCCATGACGTCATACCAAACCCCTGTCGTTATCTGTTGTGGCGCGCCGGGTGACGCGCGTGCCGGGCAGGCACGTCCATACCCCTCCCGGCAAGGTCAGGAGAGTGCCGCAACTTTCAGACAGGTGCAAGTTAGGTAATTGCGAAAGTAATCGCCGCAAAATGTCGCACATTTATTGCGCCGCAACCGGTATTCAGACTTCACAAACCCGTGAAAACTTGCTGGATCAGCGGTGGCGACACACCGTCAGTTCATCAACTTCTTGGGGTTTTGCGCCAGTATTTCCAAGGTTTCGATATTGCCAGCCCCGGCGATCTTGGTAAATTCCGGAATCATCACCTTTTTGAAACGCGCCTCGTCCAGCGTGTCGCGCTTGTTCGGCAGCGCGAAACTTTGCTTGTGCGCTGCACGGATCAGAAGGTCGCGGAAATAGGGTTCCTTGAGTCGCAGCGCATTGACATCGGCCTTGGCCGTCAGATTGATACGCAGGGTCACAAACAGATAGTTGATGACGCGGCCATTCTCGGTGACCGGCAGGGCCACGGGGGCCAGCTTGACATAAGGCTCACCGCCCTCCTTCTTGGCTTCGGAGGCCAGTGCAGGCATGGCGAAGGCGCACAGGAGCGTGCTGAGCAAAAGGCGTCGGGTCTGGGTCATGTCCTGAGTGTAGGCGAAAACGGTTTAGAAGCCGTTTAGGAGGCCCGGTTTCGTGCGGAACGCCCTCAGAAATGCCTTTGTGCAGATGGTTTTGAGAACCACAGATTGCTCAGATTTCACAGATTATACGTTTCAAATGGCAAGCGACCACTTCCGGGGGCTCCACGGCGCAAAGCGCCAATCTGTGCAATCTGTGCAATCTGTGGTTTCTCTAACAAAGCTTGGCACACATGCGGGGCATCCGTAGAGACTCTTCCAGGCCTCAGACGTGGACCCAACCCTTATCCTCGATCTCGATGACCTTGCCGCCGCTGATGACCGAGACCTCGCCGGTTCCGGCTTTGCAATGGCCGATCTCATAGAAACCGGCGGCCTTCAGAGCCTCGGCCCCGGTCGCATTGGCGGTGCACAGAATCTGGTAATCGTCGCCGCCGGTGATCAGATCGGTTACATCGGCCCCCAGCGCGATGGCGGCGCGCGCCGCGGCCGAAGTCGGTACGCGGTCGAGGTCGATCACAAGCGCCACCTCAGAGGCTCTGGCCATATGCAGGGCATCAGCGATCAGACCGTCGGAGACGTCCATTGAGGCATGGGCGTGGTCGAGCACCACCTCGGCCAGATCGTCGCGCGGCTGCGGCAGGCGATAGGCCTGCACCAGATGCGCCTTGTGCGCCTGAGACAGTTCGTCGAACTCCCCGCGCAGCACGCGCAGGCCCAGATGTGCGTCGCCGATAAAGCCGCCAACCAGCACATGATCCCCCGCCCGCGCGCCGGCGCGCGACAGGGTGCGGCCTACGGGCGCGTGACCGAAGGCGGTAATGCTGAGCAGCAGCGGACCTTCGGTCGAAACCGTGTCTCCGCCGAACAGGTCGAAATCAAATTCATCCTGATCGAGGCGCAGGCCCGCCGCAAAGGCCGCCTTGCCCTCATAGGCCATGCCCTTGGGCCAGGCGGTCAGGAGTTGATAGCCATAGGGGTCGGCCCCCTTGGCCACGAGGTCAGAGATATTGACCCGCAACAGCTTGCGCGCCACCTGATCGAGCGGATCGGTCGAAAGGAAGTGCACCCCTTCGACCATGGCGTCGGTGGTGACCACGAGGTCATAGCCTTCGCGCGCGCCCAGCACGGCCACGTCGTCGATAAGACCGCGCGCTTCGGCATTCAGTCCGGCCAGAGGCTTGAACAACCGGTCGATGACGCTGAATTCGCTGTTGTCGCCGGTCATGAGAGGCTTACCTCGCGTCCTTGGCGATGCCGTCCAGGGCGCCGTTGACGAACCGTGCCTCTTCATTGCCGAAGAAGGCCTTGGCGATCTCGACATATTCGTTGATCACCACCTCGACGGCGACATCCGGGCGGAATTTCAGTTCCCACGCCCCGGCGCGCAGGATGGCGCGCAGCGTGGTGTCGATGCGGTCAAGACGCCAGTTGGAGGCCAGACGCTCGGCGATCAGCACATCGATTTCGGCCTGAGCCTTGACGATGGTGCGCAGACCGTCAGCGAAAAAGGCCTCATCGGCCGTACCCAGACGCTGTTCCTCACCGCCCTCGCCTTCGATGTGGCCATCAAAGCGGAAGTCGGCAAATTCGCGGATGACCGACTCAACGCCCGTCCCGGCAATTTCCATCTGATAGAGAGCCTGTACCAGTACCAGACGCGCCACGGTGCGGGCGCGCTTTTCCTTAAGCGACAGACGCCCGGACTCGGCGGCCTCATTGGCGTTCAGTTGCTCAATGACGGACTTCAGGCTCAGCGGATCAACCATGGTTGCCTCCGCGCAGGGCCTTCTTCAGGGCGATCATGTCGAGCGCCACCTTGGCGACCGTGCCGCCCTTGTCGCCTTCCGAGCGGCGGGCGCGGGCCCAGGCCTGATCCTCGTCCTCGACGGTCAGGATGCCGTAGCCGATGCACAGAAGCTGTTTCAGCGTCAGGTCCATCAGACCACGCGCCGATTCTTCGCACACATAATCGTAGTGGGTCGTCTCGCCACGGATGACGCAGCCCAGCGCGACATAGCCGTCATATTTGCGCCCGGCGGGGCCCTGAGAGGCGTCTTCGGCCATGGCGATGGCGCCCGGCACTTCAAACGCTCCCGGCACGGTGATCACGTCATATTCCGCGCCATAGGCTTCCAGCGCCGCCTTGGCACCGGCCAGCAGCTCATCGGAAATATCCTCATAGAAACGGCTTTCGACGATGAGGATGCGCAGGGGGGTATCAATGGTCAAGAGTTCAATCCTTGAGGACAGGTTCAGTCCGTACTTACTGGCTTATCGAGAACATAAAAAGCCAAATCTCACGACGGCGTGTGTTTAGCTTAGCGGTTTCCAGTCGATAATCTGAAGCCCGTAGCCTTCCAGCGCGGCAGGCTTAGGCTTGGAATCCGACAGGGCGATCATGTCACGCACCCCCAGATCGAGCAGAATTTGCGCGCCAACGCCATAGTCACGCAGGCCGCGCGGCTGAGGCGTACCTGCTTCGTCGGCGGAAAAGCGGTTGGAAATCACCTTGGGGTCGAGATCGCGCAGCATGACCATCACCGCCGGGCCATCATAGGCCGCCAGTGCCTTCATCGCTTGTTCGACCAGCCCGGCGCGACCGTCCGAGGCCCCCAGCACGTCGGCGGCGACATCGAGCTGATGCATCCGCACCAGGGTCGCCTTGTTCGGCACCGGCTGATGCTTGACCAACGCGATATGTTCGCCCTGATCGAGGCGGTTGCGATAGACGAACAGGCGGAACTGACCGCCCCATTGGCTTTCGAAGGGCTTTTCCATTACGCGATCGACAAAGCGCTCCGTGCGGCGACGATAGGCGATCAGGTCGGCAATGGTGCCGATCTTCAGGCCATGCGTCTGGGCGAATTTGATCAGGTCAGGCAGGCGCGCCATCGTCCCGTCGTCGTTCATCACCTCACAGATGACGCCCGCCGGATAAAGGCCAGCCATGCGCGAAATATCAACCACGGCCTCGGTATGACCGGCGCGCACCAGCACGCCGCCATCCCGCGCCACCAGCGGAAAAACGTGGCCGGGGCTGACGATATCGTCATAGCCCTTGGTCTGGTCGATGGCCACGGCGATGGTGCGGGCGCGGTCGTGCGCCGAAATGCCGGTGGTGATGCCGTCCTTGGCCTCGATGGCCACCGTGAAGGCTGTGCCGTTGCGCGCGCCGTTTTCAGCGGCCATCGGCGGCAGGCGCAACTGACGCGAGCGCTCCCCCGTAATGGCCAGACAGATCAGGCCGCGCCCGAAGCGCGCCATGAAGTTGACCACGTCCGGCGTCGCCATCTGGGCCGGGATGCAGATGTCGCCCTCGTTTTCGCGGTCCTCGGCATCAACGAGGATATAGGGGCGGCCATTGCGGGCGTCCTCCAGAATATCCTCAATGGTCGAGATGGGGCTTTCGGAGCTGACCGGGTTGAGGTCGGTGGCGATACGGTTGAAGGTCATGGGTATCTCTTACGAGTACGCCCCCTCACAGGAGCGTAGAAACAGGGGGCGCGAATTTAGAGCGATGTGCGGAAAAGTGTGAGCGGTTTTCTGCAAAAACATCGCGACAAAACAAAAATTTAGAGCGAAATGGCGTTTCCATCTAAAGTCATTTCGCTCTAGAGCGTCTCGCGCCA